>JAEEKU010000048.1 GCA_016282555.1 Methanomassiliicoccaceae archaeon | reverse complement strand
GTTACGCTTCGGTCCCGGTTCTCAAAGACATACGTCTGGACATCAGGGAGCCCCAGTTCGTATCGATCCTCGGGCCCAACGGGGTCGGGAAATCGACGCTGATCCATTGTATCAACAAGATACTGGATCCGACTTCCGGAAAGGTTTTTCTGGACGGGAGAAGCGTCAAGGATTATTCGCTCAAGGAGATGGCGAAGGAGATCGGCTACGTTCCGTACACCTCTTCCGACACTTTCCCCCTGACCGTCGTGGACACCATCCTTCTGGGAAGGCACCCCCACGCCGGATGGAAAACTTCGGACGAGGATCTGGAGATCGTATACGAAACGATGACCAAGCTGGGGATCGAGGATCTCGCCATGCGCCCCTTCAACGAACTGTCGGCGGGCCAGCATCAGAAAGTCATGCTCGCGAGAGGGCTGGTCCAGAAACCCAAAATCCTTCTTCTGGACGAGCCGACCTCCAATCTGGACATAAAGCACCAGCTCGGCATCTCCGGCATTCTGAAGGGGCTGTCCCGCAGGGAGGGGATCCTGGTCATAATGATCAGCCACGATCTGAACATCGCGTCGAAGTACTCCGACAATATCATTCTCATGTACGACGGGAAGATATACGCCGTCGGGACCCCGTCCGAGGTTCTGACCAAAGAGAATATACGCACGGTCTATGGCGTGGATTCCGAGATAATCGACGGCGGCGGGCGCCCCCATCTGGTCCTCAGGGACGCGGAGAGCGAGGAATGCCCCCCGCTGGCAGAAGGTTCGGTCTGTACCTCCTGCATCTGAACGGTGTTTTTATGGCAGAGCATGCACCGGGCCGGGATTTCAGGGACAAATACTCCCGCTACGTCTGGTTCAAGATCCTTTTCATAATTCTGTTCGCGGTTCTGGCGTTCTCCGTGTTCTGGGTCTCCCTCTGCGTGGGAACCCGCGAACTCGACGTCGCCACCGTTTTCGATTACTTCATCAAGCACATTCAGGGAGTGACTTACGAGCCGCGCTCCCAGCAGGCCTTCGACGACAGCATCGTGTGGAACTACCGCGTTCCGAGGGCCCTCTTCGGAATAGTCTCCGGGGCGGGTCTGGCCGTCGCCGGAGCGATCATGCAGAGCGTGATGAAGAACCCTCTCGCCGATCCCTACACTACCGGAGTCTCCTCCGGAGCTCTGTTCGGAGTGGCGATAGCGGTGACTCTGGGATTCTCTTTCGGAGGCGCCGGACTGAGCGGCATCGGAACCGTTACCAACGCGATCCTGATGGCCCTGGTCCCGGTAGCGGTGATATTGTTCTTCTCTCCGTTCTTCCGCAAATCCCCGTCCACGCTGATCCTGGCCGGAGTGGCGGTATCTTACCTTTTCAACGCCCTGACATCGATTCTTCTGGTTTCCAGCAGCGAGGAGAATCTGGGCACCGTCTACCGCTGGCAGGTGGGCTCCTTTACGGATCTCAGCTGGGGCTCCCTGCCGCTGATGACCGCCGCGGTAGTCATAGGGATAGCGGTGATCCTTCCCCTTTCAAACAAACTGAACCTGATGTCTCTCGACGATAAGGATGCCAAATCTCTCGGACTCAACAGCGAGAGGCTGAGAATCGTATGCCTGGTGATACTGTCCTTCATAGCCGCGACCATCGTCAGCTACGTGGGAATAATAGGTTTCGTCGGGTTAGTGATGCCTCACATCGACAGGATGATCATAGGATCCGACAACCGTTTCCTCATTCCGGGGGCAGCCGTTCTCGGAGCGTTCTTCCTGACGTCCTGCGACATAATAAGCCGGGCTATAGACGTCCAGGCGGAGGTTCCGGTGGGGGTCGTCACGGCGTTCATCGGAGCGCCGGTGTTCCTGTATCTGATAATAAGACAGAAGAGCGGGGTGTGGTGATGAGATCCGAGAAAGTATCCGGTTACCGCAGGAAGGCCCGCCGCCGCATTCTGTACATCGCGGTGTTCGCGGTCATATGTCTTATTATCTCGGTATATTCGCTGTCGGTAAGCAAGTTCGGCATCACGATGAGCGATGTATTCACCAGCATTGTCAACCACCTTACCGGAAACGTTCCGGAGAGGGGGACCGGGCAGCAGTATTACTTATGGATGCTGGACAGGATGATCATGGAGGACACTCTCCCCAGGACGGTGGCCGGAGTGACAGTGGGGGCCGCGCTCGCGATGTGCGGTGCGATGATGCAGTCCATAACCCGCAATCCGCTTACCGATCCTTACACTATCGGAATCTCTTCCGCGGCGCTGTTCGGAGTCGCCATGTCCATTTGCTACGGGATATGCATCGTCCCGTTTTTCGGAGGGGACGACGCCTCTATCGTGAACGCGTTCGTCTTCGCGCTGGTTCCCTCGGCCGTAATAATATTCGTCTCGACGTTCAAGAAGATGAGTTCTACGATGATGGTGCTCATCGGTATCGGGATGATGTACATGTTCTCGGCGTTCACCACGTTCATGAAGTTCAACGCCGAGACCGAGGCGCTTCACGAGATATACGAATGGAGTCTCGGAACCCTTTCCAAGACCTCGTCCTCGACGACGATTCCTCTGATCATCGCCTTCGTTCTTATCCTCGTGTTCGCGATGGCAGTAGCCAACAGGATAAACGTCATGTCTACGGGAGACAACATGTCCAAAAGCCTCGGGGTGAACCCGGTCAGGCTCAGGATAGTATGCTTCCTTATGATGTCGGTCGCTACCGCGATATGCGTCTGCTATACCGGTTCCATAGGGTTCGTGGGGCTGGTGGCGCCGCACATAGCCAGACTCTTCGTGGGAAGCGACAATAAGGTTCTCATTCCGACTTCGGCGGTGATAGGCGCGCTTCTCGTCATCATATCCGATATAGTCGTGCGCTCCATTCCGGGCGGTCTGCCGGTGGGAACCATCACGGCGCTGATCGGAAGCCCGATGTTCATCTACTTCCTGTACAGGCAGAGGAAAAACGCGGCTTTCTGAAACCGGAAGGGGCGCATGCCCTTTCCCCGTCTTTTTTGATGAATTGCATGCCAGGCGGGCGATCCGCGCTGCTATCGGCCTGTGGTCTTTGAATTAAATTTATATATTTGATGTGGTTACTCGTAATCCGCGAGCCCGGTAAGGCTTGCAAATGGAGATTCATGATCTCCGGCGCGGAGCGCCGTGCACTCATGATTCTGACGTTCGATGCTACGAATGTTCCGTCAGACGGATCGTTCGTAAGAGTGAGCCGTCGCGGGACAGCGGTGAAACATGGTAAACTGCCAGTTTCAATTTCATCCG
>JAEEKU010000047.1 GCA_016282555.1 Methanomassiliicoccaceae archaeon | reverse complement strand
GATCTATACTCTTTGACAATGCGCCGGAAACCAATACATTTGTGTCTATTACGGCATAGAACCTCATTTAAGACTCTCCCTGTAAGTGCGAATTTCTTCATTGATCTCATCCAAAGTGAATTCTCTGGGTGCGGAAGCTGCCATGCGGCGTAAAAGTTCGCTGATATCATCATTGTCCTTCTTAAGAGACAGCCTGAGCGGTATTCTTTCTTCGCGATTAACTTCACAGATGTACATCATAAGAGCTGAAGCCATTGTCAGACCCAGGGATTTGCATATTGTTTCGAATTTATCTTTGACCTCTTCATCAATCCTCATAGATAGCGTTGTCTGTACCATGTTAATCAATTGAAATACAACGTTATGATATATGATTAGTTAGCCGGGTATCTCCAAAGTTGAAATGCCAATCTCGCCGGATTTCGATTCAGGCAATAAAAATCCTGAGATCAGTAAGTTTCTATACTACCAAAAGATTGTTCTTGATCTCGCATCCAATTGACTCAGACAACAGGAGTAACCTTTTATTGCAGAAATGGCGCCGCCGCACGGATTTGAACCGAGGACCTTGTGATTAACAGTCACACGCTCTACCTACTGAGCTACAGCGGCTTTAGTACTCCGGCGTACGGTGATACCATATAAGTAATTTGCTGTCGTCTCCGATCTCCGCTCCAGTTCCGGAGGGTATAATCTATATCGGATAACGCTATGGCTGGACGGGAGGTACAGCTTGGATAACATCATTTCCGCTCAGGGGCTCGCCAAGTCTTTCGGCAGTCTCAAAGCAGTCGACGATCTCACTCTTTACGTCCGGAAAGGAGAGATATACGGGTTTCTCGGACCGAACGGCGCCGGAAAAACGACCACCATCCGCATGCTCACCACCATGGATCCTCCCGATTCCGGCTCTGTCGCCATCGACGGCTTCGATACCAGGAAGGATTTTATCGAAGCCCGCAGGCGCATAGGCGTCATCCAGCAGCATCACAGCCTCGATAAGGATCTCACGGTGAAGGAGAACATCTATCATCACGCTCTGATGCAGAACATACCTTTCAAAGAGTGCAAATCCCGCGTCGAGGAGATAATTCCCCTCATGGAGCTGCAGGAGCGCATGAATACGAAGGCCGAGAAACTCTCCGGGGGCTGGAAGAAGAGGGTAGCAATCGTATGCTCTCTTATCCATCGTCCCGAGATTCTGTTCATGGACGAGCCGACCACGGGCCTGGACACGCAGTCGAGGAACGCCCTCTGGAAGCTCATCCGCAGCATCAACCGCACCGGAACGACGGTTTTCCTCACCACCCATTACATTTTCGAAGCGGAATCCCTCTGCGACCGGGTTGGCATAATAAACAAAGGAAAACTGATCGTCGAGGGAACTCCGCAGGAGCTCAGATCGAGAATCGGAGACTACGCGCTCGTCGTCACCGATCCCGCGGGCGAGGAATCCGTCTCCTATCATTCGGATCTTCCCGCCGCCAGAAAAGCGGCACAGGAGGCTCCCGGGGACTGCGTGATATCCATCCGCCCCTCCAATCTCGAGGACGTGTTTCTGGAGCTCACCGGGAGGAAGATCCGATGTTCAACTTCCCGTCCGAGGTGTTCAGGGTCTCCTACGGCGATTTGTGTTATATGAAGCACAACCTGGTCCAGACTCTGGTCTCCACGCTGGTGGGCCCGCTTCTGTATCTTCTCGCGTTCGGATACGGGATGAAGGCGGGAGATACAGAATACATAGCGTACGTGATTCCCGGAATAGTCGCGATCTCGTCGATGAACTCCGGGTTCTCGTCTTCCTCCCAGAAGATAGTGATACAGAGGCTGTTCCATTCGAGCTTCGACGAACTGGTTCTGTGCCCCATGCATACCTCGTCCGTCATATTCGGCAAATGCATGCTCGGAATTATCAGAGGGCTCGCGGGAGGAATAATCATTCTCGGGCTGGGAATGATTCTCACCCCGGATCTGTTCGTCGATTACCGCTTCATTCTTGCGCTTCTGATGTCCAGCGTCATGTTCTCCCTTCTCGGGGTTTCCGCTGGGCTTCTGGCGAATTCCACGCCCACGCTTTCTTTGTTTAACAGCATAATCATCCTTCCGATGTCGTTCATGTGCGGCACGCTGTTCGACGTGAGCTCGCTTCCGGAGATCGTCTCGTACATAGTCTGGGCGCTTCCCCTTTCCCATACGACGTCCGTTCTCCGCGACGCCGCCAGCGGTTCCGCGGTCGATCCGGTTTCGGTGATTATGATAATAGTCTACGCCGCGATATTCTACGCGATCTGCTATATAGTGATCAGGAAAAAACTGTACTGAAGAATAGAGGCGGGGTATCCGGAAATCCCGGATGCCCCTTAAGCGGAGAACGCGGTTTCAGCGGCCGTACCACTTGTGCTTTCCCCACTTATTGTAGTTGACCCAGACTCCCTGGACGATGGAGTTGCAGCAGTCAAGCGCTTTCTGCTGCGCGTCAGCGCCTCTGTACGTTTTGTAACAGTCGAGGCACTTCCACTGGAGTTCCGGTTTCTTCTCTGATCTCATTGATTCCTGATTGACTGGTCTGTTAATAAATGTTGGTACTGACGGAGCCCCTCTGCCGCGGTTTTCGTCAGAAATTCACTCGGTTTTTCCGTCCGGCCTTCGTTTTATGATAATTGATATTCCCGGAAATACGGACGGCTGCCGGAATTTTCCTTTCCCGCCGGGATGCCGCATCCCGCTTGTTTTTACGTGTAAAAAATCGCCGGAAAACCACTTAATTCACCGGATAAGCACGGGCAAAATCTTATGATTTCACCCATCTTATTTATAGTTTTTACAGCATTTCAGTCCACATGAACAGAATTAAGGTGATCAACGAACCCTCGGAGCTGGTTCCGATGCTCCGGTCCGTGGATACGCCTGTGAAAAGAGACGTCTTGAAGGAGGTCACTCTGGAGTGGAAGACCGCCGAAGAGATCGAGAGCAAGTACGGCCGCGAGGGGAGGGAGGCGATCATCTTCTTCGAGAAGATGAAGCTCGTCGAGACGCGCTGGGCTCCGCAGAACGACGGATACCCTGTCAAATCCTACCACACCTACTACACCTCCTTCAGCATAAACGCCCAGTGGCCGGTTTACGAGATCAGCGATGTGCTTACGGCGGCTATGATGGACGACGAAGAGTACGGCGCCATCGAGGCGAAAATCATCGAGCAGGTCGGCAAAGAGGGCCGTTTCTCGGGAGACGTCGCCGAAGCCCTGGGGCTGTCCACTACGATGCTCAGAAGTCTCGTCCGCAGATCCGTGAAAGTGGATTACCGCGGCCACAGAATCGAACCTATCCCCGAAGAGTAAGTCCAATGTCCGAAATCTGGATAATGAGGATAGGGCACCGTCCGGAGAGAGATAAGCGCGTAACCACCCATGTGGCTCTCTCGTCGAGGGCGCTCGGCGCCAGAGGCATCTACGTCGACACGTACGACGAGGTTCTGGAGCAGAACATCCGCAGCGTCGCGGAGAGGTTCGGGGGAGATTACAGCATCAAAACGGGCGTCAGATGGCAGGATGCCGTCCGGAATTTCAGCGGAAAAGTAATCCATCTCACCATGTACGGCGAGCGGGTGGACGAGGCGCTTCCGAAGATCCCCCGCGACGAGGATATAATGATAATAGTCGGCGCCGAGAAGGTGCCCGCGGAAGTCTACCAGCGCGCGGATTTCAATATATCGGTGGGCAACCAGCCCCATTCGGAGATCGCCGCCCTGGCTATATTCCTCGACCGCTTCACCGGCGGAGAGGCTCTGTATTCCGATCGCAACGGGAAGCTGACCGTGATTCCCAACGAAAGGGGGAAAACCGTTGTCGAGAATACCAAGCGACGACGAATGCGTCCGTCTGCTCGTGGAAGAGGGCTGCAAGAAGAGAGTGATCATCCACTGCTGCACCGTCCGCGCCGTCGCGGAGGAGATGATCTCTAAAATAGAGGGAGCGGACAGGGATCTGGTCATAGCCGGCGCGATTCTTCACGACATAGGCCGGTCCGTGGACCACAGCATAATGCACGCGTACATCGGATCCAGGATAATCGAGCGTCTGGGTCTCCCGGACGAGCTGGCGGCCATAGTCAGGAAGCACACCGGGGCCGGGCTGGATCAGGAGGACGTGGCCGAGATGAACCTTCCCGAGGGAGACTACATGCCGTCCACCCTCGAGGAGAAGATCGTCGCCCATGCGGACAATCTCGTAAGCGACAACAGGGTCGTCTCGTACATGCATTCGGTGAAG
>JAEEKU010000046.1 GCA_016282555.1 Methanomassiliicoccaceae archaeon | reverse complement strand
TGTTCCTTACGGCACCGGAGATCAGGGAAACGGTGATGGAACCGTCTTCCATGGCTGCGATGTCCTTCTCTTTTCCGTCAGCCGCGACCGGCCACATGACGATGTTCGCCATGTCTCCTATGGTCAGGATTCTCTCGTTGACGTCGAGAATCGAAACGTCGCATCCTCCGCAGGCAGCAGCCCAGTAGATGGCCAGGTTGATTTTTCCGCCGGCGGGGGCTCCGGGAAGGAGCTCTCCGAGGTCGGCCATGGGGAGGACGTGGGTAACTTTCTTGTCCTCTCCGCCGACCGCTGCCGAGACTTTGTCCGCGGCGTCCTTCACGGCGGTTCCGACGCTCTTAGCCGCGGCATCGACCGCGTTTCCGGCTGCGGCGGCAGCGTTCCCGACTCCCTTGACGACGTTATCGACGCCCTTGCTGACGGCTTCGGCGGCCTTCGAGGGGTCTTCCTTCTTTTTGAATATTTTATCTAAGAATCCCATTTACGCTTCCTCCTTCTTGAGAGGGGTGGGGCCGAGAGCCTTGATCGTGTCAACGAACTCGTTGACGGTCTTCTGGAACTTTTCTCCTTCGGATGCGGAGACCCACTCGAGCTTGAGTCTCTTGGGGTCGAATCCGTACTGCTCGAGGACGAGCCTGAGAAGAGCGATTCTTCTTCTCGCCCTGTAGTTTCCTCCGATGTAGTGGCAGTCTCCGGGGTGGCATCCGAGAACCATCACTCCGTCGGCGCCTTTGGAGAACGCCCTGAGGATGAATTCGGGGTCGACACGCGCGGAGCACATGGTCCTGATGATACGGAAGTTGGTGGGCATCTGGAGCCTCGCGACTCCCGCTCCGTCCGCTCCGGCGTAAGAGCACCAGTTGCAGCAGAACGTTACTATTCTGGGTTCGAAATCGGCCATTCACTCGCCTCCTACGGGGTAATCGAGACATGCGTCAATCTCGGCGATGATCTGCTTGTTCCTGAATCCTCTCTGCTCGAGAGCACCGGACGGGCACGAAGCTACGCAGCATCCGCATCCCTTGCACAGACCGGGGTTGACCTGGCTCTTGAACGATCCGTCGTCCTGCTTCACGAGGTTGACGGCGTTGTAGTCGCAGCATCCCACGCACACTCCGCATCCGTCGCAGAGGGCTTCGTTGACTCCCGCTACGATTCCTTCGGAGATGAGTTTGTCCTTGGAGATCACGGTGAGCATCCTGGATGCGGCACCGGAAGCCTGAGCGATGCACTCGTCCATGAATTTGGGCCAGTGGGCGGCTCCCGCGACGTAGACTCCTTCTGTGGCGAAGTCGACGGGCCTGAGCTTCTGGTGGGCTTCGAAGTAGAATCCGTCTTTGGAGATGGGGACTTTGACCATCTTCGCGAGGTTCTCCTTGTTCTCTCTGTCGGGCGCGATTCCGGTAGCGAGGATAAGGGCGTCCACGGGGATCTCGAGGCAGTCTCCGAGGGTGCAGTCGAAGGCTTTGACGGTCTTTCCGTCGTATTTGGGAAGGCCTTTGTCCGCAGGGTACCTGAGGAACCTGACGCCGAGCGAGGACGCCATCTGGTAGAGTTCCTCGCGGAATCCGTAGGTCCTGATGTCCTTGTGTATGATGGTGACGTTCGCCATGGGGTTGGCCATCTTGATCTTGATGGCGTTGCGCAGGGACGAGGCGCAGCATACACGGGAGCAGTAGTGCACGTCGTCGTTTCTGGATCCGACGCACTGGACGAACACGACGTTCTGCGCGTTGAACTGTTTGGCTTCGATCTTCTCTTCGGCCTCGATCTGGGTCATGACCTTGGAGTCGGTTCCGTATCCGTACTCGGTGGGCTTGTAGGGCTTCGCTCCGACCGCGAACAGAACTCCTCCGACGGGGTAGTCCTTTCCGTCGGAAAGCCTCAGGGTGAAGTTTCCGACGAATCCGGGTATGTCCTTGACGGTCACGCCGGTGTGGACGGAGATGAGCGGGCATTTCTCGACCTTGGCTATGAGCTCTTTGAGGTACTCTTTGACGGGCTTTCCGTCTTCGGAGAAGTTGAAGTTGCGCGCGTATCCTCCGAGCTCGGTATCCTTCTCCACGAGGTGGACGGGGAATCCCTGGGCGGCGATGTCGAGGGCGGCGTTCATTCCGGTGATTCCTCCGCCTATGACTGCCGCGGCGTTGGTGACGGGGATCTCGGAACCGACGAGAGGCTCGAGAAGGGCGGCTTTCGCGATGGACATTCTGAGAAGGTCCTTCGCTTTGGCGGTGGCGGCTTCGGGCTGGTGCATGTGGATCCAGGAGCACTGGTCGCGGATGTTGGCCATGTTGAAGAGGTACTTGTTCAGTCCTCCGTCCCTGCAGGCTTCCCTGAAGAGAGGCTCGTGGGTCCTGGGAGTGCAGGACGCGACGACGACCCTGTTGAGGTCGTACTCGGTGATCGCTTTGGAAATCGACTCGAGGCAGTCCTGGGCGCATGCGTACTGGGACTGGCTGGAGACGATGACGTGGGGGAGAGTCTTCGCGTATTCGGCGACTTCGGGAACGTTGACCACGGATCCGATGTTGATACCGCAGTGGCAGACCCATACTCCGATGCGGGGCTCTTTTCCGATGACGTCTTTCTCGGCGGGATACTGCTTGGGGGCGCAGGGCTGGAAGTCTTTCCTGACGATCCATGCTCCGGCCTTCGCGGAGGAACCGCACGCTTCCGCGACGGAGGTAGGAATGTCTTTCGGGGCGGCGAAAGCTCCGGTGACGAAAATTCCGGGCCTGGTCGTCTCGAGAGGCTTGAAGACGGAGGTCTTGCAGAATCCGTATTTGTTGAGCTCGATTCCGAGGGTGTCGGCGAACTCCTGTGCTCCCTCGGGGGGCGCGAGTCCGATGGACAGAACGACGATGTCGAAAGTCTCGGAGACTCCGTTGTTCTCGTCGTCGGTGTAGTTGATGGTGAGGGCTTTCGTGACGGGATCCTCTTCGATGTTGGATACGCGGGCTCCCCTGTGCATCCTGATTCCGTACTCTTTCTCTCCCCTGTTGATGTAGGCCTCGAACTCTTTTCCGTAGGATCTGATGTCCATGAAGAAGATGTCTTCCTGAAGGTCTCCGTGCTCCTTGGTGATCATGGCCTGCTTGGTGGCGTACATGCAGCACACGGAGGAGCAGTATTTCTTCCATCCTTTCTTCTCGGATCTGGAACCGCAGCACTGGATGTAGGCGACCTTGGTGGGGTGCTCTTTGGTGCTGGAGTCGACTTTGAAGTAGGGGATGGTGATGTGTCCTTTGTCGGGACCGGAGGCGCACATCATTCTCTCGTACTCGATCGCGGTTACGACGTTCTTGTATCTTCCGTATCCGTATTCGGTAGCGATGGACGCGTCCCAGACCTTGAATCCGGGCGCGGCGATGATGGAACCGACTTCGAGAACGATCTCCTCGTCCTTGTCGTCGTAGTGGATAGCCCCCTTTCCGCACACTTTGGCGCAGTTTCCGCACTTGTCTTTGTTGAGTTTCATGCACTGGGTTTTGTCGATTACCGCGACGCGGGGAACTGCCTGTGCGTGGGGGATATAGATTGCTTTTCTGTTTACAAGCCCGAATTCGTATTTGTCGGGAATGTTCTTCACGGGACACTTGGCGATACAGTCGCCGCATCCGGTACATTCCTTGGGATTAACGTATCTGGCTTTTTTGAGGACGGTCACCTTGAAATCGCCGGCTTCTCCGTCGACTTTGAGGACTTCATGGTACGTCAGGACATCGATGTTGGGATGTCCGTTACAGTCTGCCATTTTAGGCGAAAGAATACATGCTGAACAGTCGTTCGTAGGGAAGGTCTTGTCGAGACGGCACATCACACCGCCTATGGTGGGGTCTTTCTCCACCAGATAGACGTGGATGCCGCGGTCAGCAAGATCTAACGAAGCCTGGATTCCAGCGATTCCTCCACCGATTACCAATGCTGATTTGCTCAAATCATTGCCTCCGTATACCAACTGGTTTGGAACATATAAGGGGATGCAAAACAGCATAATAAATGGATGCTAACAAACTTTAAATATAATATCTAACACATTTTTCGATATTATTTTCCGGCCGCAGATTTAGGAAGGGTAAAAAATACATAGCCAGTATATTTAACAGTTTTTTAAGTTGTTTTATTGCAAAGGATAAAACAACTCATATCATAGTATATTATTTCCCGCGTCTCCGGCCGCCGATCCGCGTGCCGGCCGTCTTTGAAAAAACAAATGCTTAAATATCACGTTTTTGCAAAATTCTTTGCAGATATATACGGATGGATACAGGTCCATCCATCAGATCGGTATTACTATTTATAAATTTGTAATACCGGGGCTTTCCGGCGGCGGATCCGGCTCCGGGGTTGTTTTTCCGTCCGGAAGCGCCGAAACAACCGTTATATCGGCGGAGCCTCTCTCCCGGCGCATGGTGGTGAAATCCGTGCGGGGAAGGAGGCGCTACACCGCGTTCGAGGTGCCCCCCGGGACCCTCAGGGAAGACGTGGAGAGCGTTCTGAAAAGCTCGGGCATAGAGGATTTCAAGGTCATAACATGCTCCGGGGGATACGCCGTCGTCCGCACCCCGCCCCGCGGATGCGCCGGGCTGCGGGATGCTATGGCGATGCTCGATCCCGGCGTCAGGTCCCTGAAAACGTCCGGAACCCTCCGCACGCTCCGCGACCGCTTTCCCTTTCTCAGAGTCAGACAAAAGAGGAAAAGATGAAACGTTGCTAAACGTCTTTATACTGCTCTAAGATATGGGAAACCGAAAGGAGTACAGATTATGCAACCTGGACAAATGGCATATGATAAGGGTATCAGCGTGTTTTCGCCTGACGGAAGGCTTTTCCAGGTAGAATACGCCCGCGAGGCCGTCAAGAAAGGATCCACCACAATCGGAATAAAGTACAAGGGCGGGGTGGCCCTCATTGTGGACAGGAGATCCGTAAACAAGCTGATAGAACCCAAGTCCATCGAGAAGATCCATCAGATCGATGATTACATCGGATGCGCGACGTCCGGCCTCGTAGCCGATGCCAGAGTCCTCGTCGACGAAGCGAGGAAGGCTGCGCAGGTCCACAAAGTGAACTTCGGGGAGAACATCTCCGTCGAAATGCTCGTAAAGAAGATCTGCGACTACAAGCAGAATTTCACCCAGTACGGCGGCGCCCGTCCGTTCGGAACCGCCCTTCTCGTCGCCGGCGCGGACGATCTCGGAGTCCATCTTTTCGAAACCGACCCGTCGGGCGCGCTGATCGCGTACAAAGCGACGTGCATAGGCGTCGGCCGCACCCCCGCGATCGAAGTTCTCGAGAAGGAGTACGAGGATGATATGAGCTACGAGGACGCCATCGCGCTCGGGCTCAAAGCTCTCAAAGAAGCGATCGAAGAGGATCCCAAAGCCGAAACCGTGGAGATAGGGCTCGCCGAGGACGGAAAGAAGTTCAGAAGGCTCCCGGAGTCCGACATATCCCGTTTCATCGGTTCCGAAGAGGCATGAGCCGGCATGGTAAGCTTAGACGACGCGATAACCGCCAGACTGGAATCCCACGGCGAGACTTTCGAGATCCTTCTGGATCCCAGAGTGGTCGACCTGATAAAGCAGGGGAAGGAGTTCGATATAATCGAATACATGGCCGTCGAAGGCGTCTTCAAGAACGCCGGAAAAGGCACGAGGCCCGCCGAGGATAAAATCAAAGAGGTTTTCGGCACCGGCGACATCTCGGAGATCGCTTCCAGAATCATCGAGAAAGGGGAAATCCAGATAACGGCCGAACAGCGCAAGGAGATGCTGGAGGCCAAAAGGCAGCAGGTCATCGCGTTCATCGCGGCCAACGCGATAAATCCGCAGACGCACACCCCGCATCCCCCTCTGAGGATCCAGCTGGCCCTCGAGGAGGCCAAATACCATCCGGATCCGTTCAAGCCCCTCCAGAAGGAGATAGACGAGGCTATGAAGCTTCTCAGGCCTCTCATCCCCATCAGATTCGAGAAGGTCCGCATAGCGGTGAAGATCAACGGCTCCGATTACGGCCGCTGTTATGACGATCTCATCCGCAGCGGGACTCTGGAGAGGGAGGAATGGACCGCCGACGGATCGTGGATCGGGGTGCTGGAGGTTCCCGGCGGCATGACGAACGACATAACGGACCGCCTCAACCGCAAAACCAAAGGGTCGGCGTCCGTAAAACTGCTTTGAATAATTTCAGGTCGATACAATGGAAAGAAGAAACGCCAGGCAGACGCGCGAGATAGTAGTGCCGGGCGACGTGCTTGACAATTCAGGCATGAAGCCCGGCGAGAACGCGTACGTGCTCGACGGCAGAGTCCATGCAGGAGTAATGGGAGTGAGGAACGTTTTCCAGAATACGGTGGGAGTGATCCCCCTCAGGGGGCACTACATGCCTGTTTCCGGAGACACGGTCATAGGCGTGATCATAGATATCGGACCGTCCAACTGGACAGTCGACATCAGCGCCCCGTATCCCGCCCCCCTTCACGTGAACGAGGTTCCGTGGAAAGTCGAATTCGGAGACACCTCGAGATATCTGGATATAGGCAACGTGGTTCTCCTGAAGGTTCTGTCCGTAGACGAAAACAAAAAGATCAGCGTAACCATGAAAGATTCCGGTCTCAGACGCATCGAGGGCGGAAGGCTCGTGAGCATACCGTATTCGAAAGTATCCCGCATAATAGGGAAGAGCGGCTCTATGATCACCATGCTGAAAAACACCACCGACTGCCGCATCTTCGTGGGGCAGAACGGAAGAATCTGGATCGACGGCGAGGAGGAGAACATGGACGCGGCCGCCGATGCCATAAAGATGATCGAAGCACAGGCCCAGGCTTCGAATCTCACAGACAAAGTCAGGGCGTTCATCGAAAACAGGCTCCCCCGTGAGGAAGACGATTTCGAGGAGGAGGATTGATATGAGCGGACATACAGATATGGTACTTGTAGATGAAAACGGGATGAGGATAGACGGCAGGACGGCCGAAGAGCACAGAAACATAAAGATCGAGGCCGGGGTTCTCAGCAACGCGGACGGCTCCGCTTATGTGGAGATAGGCAAAAACAAGGTTCTCGCCGCCGTCTACGGGCCCAGGGAGTGCCACCCCCGCCATCTACAGAACCCGTCCAAAGCCATAATCCAGTGCAAGTACAACATGCAGGCTTTTTCGGTCAGCGACAGGAAAAGGCCGGGCCCGGACAGAAGATCCGTGGAGATCTCCAAAATCATATCCGAGGCTCTGGAGAAAGTCGTTCTCACCGAACTGTATCCCAGGGCTTCGATCGACGTTTACATCGAGATCCTTCAGGCGAACGCCGGCACCAGGTGCGCGGGGCTCACCGCGGCCTCCGTCGCTCTGGCGGATGCGGGGATCCCCATGAGGGACATAGTTCCCGCTATAGCTGCCGGAAAGGCCGACGGGCACGTTCTCCTCGATCTCAACAAGGAGGAGGACAACTACGGCCAGGCGGATGTTCCCGTAGCCATTGTTCCCTCCACCGACGAGATCGTTCTTCTCCAGATGGACGGCAACATGACCCGCGAGGAGTTCGACCGCGCCGTTAAAATGGCCGTCGGAGCCTGCCACGAAGTTTACGAGCTTCAGAAAGACGCGCTCAAAAGGCGCTATTCCGCCAACGCGAAGGAGGCTGACGGCGATGAGCAATGAGATAATGTCCGACATCAGGCGCGACCACATCCTCAATCTCCTGAAAGACGGAAAGAGGATCGACGGCCGCGGGTCCGGAGAATTCCGCAAGATAGAAGTCGTTACAAACTGCATCGAGAGCGCGGACGGCTCCGCCAGAGTAAAAATCGGAAAGACCGAGGTGATCGCGGGAGTGAAGATAATTCCGGGAACCCCGTTCCCCGACACTCCGAACCTGGGGGTTCTCACCACCGGCGCGGAGCTGATCCCCATGGCCCACCCGTCTTTCGAGTCCGGTCCCCCCGGAGAGGATGCTATAGAACTCGCGCGCGTCGTCGACCGCGGGATCAGGGAGTCCGGAATGGTGGACGCGGAGGCGCTGTGCATCACCCCCGGAGAGGAGGTATGGATGTGCTTCGTTGACATCTACGCGCTGGATCACGACGGGAATCTCTTCGACGCCTCGAATCTGGCGGCGGTCTGCGCCCTCAGAACCGCGGTGATCCCGGGAGAGCAGTACGGAAAAGGGGAGAACAGGCCTCTTCCGATAACCTGCACCCCCGTTTCTGTGACTGAGGCCAAGGTGGGAAATACTTTAATAGTAGACCCAAATTTCGACGAAGAGCAGATTTCAACCGCCCGGCTGACCGTCACCACCGACGACAACGGCAACTTCAGAGCCATGCAGAAGGGGGGAATGGGATCCATCACTCTGGATGAACTCAGCCTCTGCCTCGACAGGGCTGTCGAGAAGGGTGCGGAAATCAGAAAGATAATCGGGTGATCAACATGTCAAAGAGAACAGTCAAAGTCGGAAGCTCCGGAAGGTTCGGAGCCAGGTACGGCGTTATCGTACGCAACAGCATCAAAACCGTCGAGGCCGATCAGAAAGCCGATCACGAATGCCCCGTCTGCCACCACATGGCCGTCGGGAGGGTCAGCTCCGGGATCTGGTCCTGCAGGCACTGCGGAGTGAAATTCGCCGCCAAAGCCTACAGCCCCGTGTCCAAGAGAGAGATATCCCAGGTTTCCGAATCCTGACGGTGATCGGATTGTACAGATGCGCTAAATGCAAGGAACCGGTCAGGAACGATCTCAAAGCGCTGGGGCTCCAGTGCGAGAAATGCGGATCCAAGATATTCTTCAAGGACAGGCAGTCCACGAAGAAGACCCTGTACTCCGACTGAGCATGCTCACCGCAGTCATCAGGGCGGAGGGGTGCAGCCCGGGAGTGATAGTCTCCTCGATCGGACCGGAGTCCGCGAGGGAGATCTCCCGCACGGAGACGGAGAGTTCCGAAGAAGACGGCGCTGCGGTGATACGCATACGCGCTTCGGACGTCTCCTCAATGAGGGCCGCCCTGAACTCCTGTATGGAGTGCATCAGAGTCATTGAAGATATCCATAATCTTACGGAAGCCAGAATATGAACGGAATCAGCCCCCAGTTGCAGAATCAGATCGCGCAGTTCCAGCAGGTCCAGCAGCAGCTTCAGGCGGTCTCGTCGCAGAGGGCCCAGATGCAGACCCAGAAGCGCGAGATCGAAAGGACCCTGCAGGAGCTGGAGAAGAGCACCGGTGCCGTATACAAAACGGCCGGATCCCTCATGCTCAAAGTCGACGACGTCCCCGCCCTCAAAGCGGAGCTCGAAGAGTCCGTCGAGCTGATGGACGTCCGCATCAACTCTCTCGTGCGCCAGGAGAACGGTCTCAAAGAGAAGTACCAGATGCTCCAGGACGCCATCAACGCGGCGATGGGAAGAGCGCAGGCGTAAATCCCGTCTCCAAACCTCTTTCATTACCTATTTTATACAGTTATTCCATGACCGCTTATGGCTGACGCGCTCGTCCTCGACAATGTACGCAAGTCTTACGGCAGCAGGGAGGCGGTCCACGGGATTTCCCTTACGGTTAAGGAAGGGGAGATCTTCGGGCTTCTCGGGCATAACGGTGCGGGAAAGACTACCACTCTGAGAATGATCTCGACGCTTCTCCGCATAACGTCCGGATCGATCTCAGTATACGGCTACGACGTTTCCTCGGAGCCGGAGAAGGTCAGGGAGGTCATAAGCTATCTTCCGGAGGACGCCGGCGCGTACAAGGATCTCACGGGGAGAGCGTACCTCGATTTCATCTCGAAATTCTACACTTCGGGCGAGGCGCAGAGGGAGATGGTCGGCAGGGGAATCGAGATCGCCGATTTAGGCGACAGGATCGATTCCAAGGTCGATACCTACAGCAAGGGAATGATGCGCCGCCTTCTCATCGCGAGAGCCATCATGCCCTCTCCGAAGCTCGCGATAATGGACGAGGTCACGTCCGGCCTCGACGTTCTCAACGCGTACGAGATCCGCGAGATCATCCGCAATATAGCGGCGAACGGAGTCACGGTCATAATATCGTCGCATAACATGTTCGAGGTCGAGATGCTGTGCGACAGGGTCGGGATGATAGATCAGGGGAACCTGATACTTCTGGGAACCCCGGACGAGCTGAAGGAGAAGTTCGGCGCGGCGAATCTCGAAGAGGTCTTCGTCAAGGCGGTGAGGAAATCATGAGCCATCTCACCAACATCGTCAGGAAAGAGCTCAAAGAGCTTCTCACTCCCGGAACCGTCGCTTCGATCATGGTCATGATGGTTCTGTTCATGGCCCTCGGAGGGCTGATCGGGGGAGAAGTGGAAAAGGCGAAAGTCCTTCCTCCCGTCGCAATCGTCGATTCCGATAACGGAAAAGTGACTCTTTCCGGCGGGGAGACCTGGGATCTCGATACCGCTCTCAGGGCGGTGTACGCCGGTTCCATCCCTCCGGGCAGAAGCGTCGACGATTACGTCTACGAAGTTCAGTCGGTGAAAACTCCGGACGGGAAGATCGACTACGCGGATCTGACCGGACGCCTGAGCTCGCTGGGGCTCTCGTCGGCTCTGATCGTTCCGGAGAGGTTCAGCACGCTGATAGCGACGGAGAACCAGGCGTCTCTGGAGCAGTTCTACATCTACGAGGCGGAGGGGCTGTTCGATTCGTCCCCGTCGGTAGTGGTCTCGTCTCTGATCTCGTCTCTGAACGGAATGCTGTCAAGAACGCTCCTGACCGAGGAGGCCGGCATCACCAATTACTGGTTCTACACCAATCCCATCAGGGCTGACGGGATCGGGACCATGATAAACGGCAATTACGTGAGCGACATCTCTCCCGCGGAGCTCGCGAGCCAGGTCACCAGCCAGACCATGATGGTTCCGCTGGTGATAATGATAATAATCATGATGGTCGGGAGCATCGTGATAAGCTCCATGGGCTCCGAGAAGGAGAACAAAACTCTGGAGACCCTGCTCACGCTGCCCATACGCAGAACCGTGATCGTCACGGGAAAGATAATAGCCGCGGCGGTCGTCGGCCTGGTCTACGGTCTCGCGTATATGATAGGCATGAGCTTCTACATGAACGCCATGACCAGCGAGATCGCGTCGGGAATCAGTCTGGAGGACGTCGGCCTGGGCCTCGAACTGCAGGATTACCTGCTGCTCATGCTGTCTATATTCCTTTCCATCGTGTGCGCGCTGGGAATCTGCATGATCATGGGCGCTTTCGCGAAGAATTACAAATCCGCGCAGACCATGACCATGCCTCTGAGCATCCTCGCCATGATCCCCGCCTTCGTGATAATGTTCTCGGGGTGGTACGGGACATCCTCCGCGATCCAGGGGGTGCTGTTCGCGATTCCGTTCTCGCATCCGATGATCGCCATGCAGGCTCTGATGTACAACGACTACTCCATCGTGCTGTACGGGATCGCGTATATGGCGGTTTTCTCGGCGATTATGATACTGATAACAGTCAGGCTGTACAACTCGGACATTCTCATAACGGGACTGGGCCAGAGCAAAGCCGCGCAGAGGTTTTCGAGAAAGAGATAAAATAACAGTTTTCCGTACGCACCGGCCATGCAGGCTGCGGCAGAGGCGCTCAGAGAAGGGAAGAAAGTCATTCTGGTTCATGCCAACGCGGACATGGACGCTCTGGGTTCGGCCTTCGCTCTGGCCGGGCTCTTTCCCCCGGCGGATATCTACGCCCCGGGAGGCCTTGACCGCACCGCGAAAAACGCGGCGGAGAAGCTGGGAATAGAGATCCTCTCTTCCTGCGATCTCTCCCGTTACGATACCGTAGCCGCCGTGGATACGTCGTCCCTGTCGCAGCTGGATCTGGACGAGGAACTCCCGCAGGGAACCGTCGTCATCGATCACCACATCGTTACCGGCGACTGGGACGGCTGCGTCTCGCTCATCGATCCCGGGCGCGTCTCCTGCTGCGAGATCGTTTACGATCTTTACAGGCAGTCGGGGAAGCCGATCGGCCGCCGGGAGGGGCTGATGCTTATGGGCGGAATGATCTCCGACAGCAGGAACCTCCGCGTCGCCGATTCCCGCCTGCTCTCGGCCCTCGCATCGCTGATGGAGGAATGCGGGATCCCGATGGACGAAGCCATGGATATCGCCGTTCTTCCGGCCAGCATATCCGAGAGGCACGCCTCGGTCTCCGCCGTGGGGCGCTCCAGATGCGAGCGCATAGGCGATATGATCGTCGCTTCGGCCCTCGCGGGAAGCTTCGAAGCGTCCGTGTGCAAATCGCTGCTGGCAGCCGGAGCCGACGTTTCCTTTTCGGCGTCCCAGAGAGAGGAAGAGTTCCGCATAAGCGCGAGGGCGACTCCGGAAGCCGTCCGCAGAGGCGTGAACCTCGGAATCATAATGAAAGGGATCGGGAGCGAAACCTCGTCCTCCGGGGGAGGCCACGACGGCGCGGCGGGAATGTCCGGCACCGGGGACGCCGAGGCGATGCTGCATATATGCATGTCCAGAACCTGCGAGGTCTTCAGGGAGATCAGAAACGGTACGAAGCCGAAAGAGTAACTGTGCCCGCACGCGGTACGTTTATCACGGTTTCCGGGACGTTTCGTCCATGGATCCCGGAACGGTTCTGGCATGTTCGCTGTCTTTCCTCATAGGCGCCGGACTGGGCACGTTCAGCGGGCTCGTTCCGGGGATCCACGTCAACGCGCTGGCTTCCTTCATGCTCGCTTTCTACCCCTCCGTCGCGGGGTTTTTCGGAGAGATATCCGGGCCGGAGAACGCCGGAACCGCTGTCTGCTGCTGCATAATGTCCGCCTCCGTGGTCCATTCCTTTCTGGATTTCGTTCCGTCGGTCTTCATCGGCGCGCCCGATTCGGAGGATTCCGTTTCGGTCCTGCCGGGCCACAGGCTTCTCCTGGCTGGAAGGGGGATGGAGGCGGTCAGGGCGGCGGCCGCCGGGAGCCTCGTCGGAACGTCCTGCGCCATCGCGCTGGCGGTTCCGTTTCAGATCCTGATGCATTCCGGCGGCCGGGAGATCATGGAATCCGCCACGCCATTCGCCGTCGCCGCCGTTTCTGCCATTCTTATAACCGCCCAGTTCCGCCGCGGATCCGGCCCGGCCGGGATAGCCGCTTTTCTGATCTCCGGGGCCGTGGGGCTGGGGGTGATGTTTCTTCCCATTCCCTCTTACGGAATCGCGGGAGAGGGCTCGCTGATGTTTCCGATGCTCACCGGCCTCTTCGGAGTCCCTGTTCTTCTGGGCATGTCTTCGGCCGGAAAGATACCGGAGCAGGAGGACTGCGGAAACCCGGAAGTAGCCCGCTCCGGACTGAGGGGAGTCATAATGGGATGCGCCGCGGGATGGTTTCCCGGGATAACGGCGACGGCGGGAGCGTCGGTCTCAGCGTGCTTCATGCCCGAAAACAAGCCGGAGAAGTTCATAGCCGCCGTCGCGTCGATAGGATCGGTCACCGCAGTGCTGTCTCTGGTCACTCTTTCCGTTTCCGGCGGGGGAAGATCCGGAACCGCGCTGGCTATAGGGAAGATAGCGGGGGATTCCCTCTCCGGAATCGCTTCGGAGACGTTCATGATTATTCTGCTGGCCGCCGCCGCGTCATCGCTGACCGGATACATTCTGACCATCGGATCGGGAAAGCTGTTCGCCCGCATCGCCGGTTCTGCGGACAGCCGGAGCCTCAGCCGCAAAGTCTTCGCCGCGGACGTGATTCTGGTGCTGGTTCTGACCGGTCCTTTCGGCCTTATTGTTCTGGCCGTCTCGTCCCTGGCCGGATTCATCCCCGATTATTTCGGAACGGACAGGACGATACTCTGCGGGTGCCTTCTGGTGCCGGTAATCCTCATGAATCTGCGAGCCTGGACTCCGCTTTCTCCATGAAGCGGGCGTTGCCGACCACGAACCTCTCGTGGATTCCGGATCCGATCTCTCCGGCGCCGTCTCTCGCGGTCACCGAGAACACAAGCCTTCTGCGGTCTATTTCTGTAAGAATCGTTTCGCATACTATCGCGGAGCCCACCGGGGAAGGCGCCGAATGAGTCACGTCAATGCGCGTTCCTACCGTGCTCGTTCCCTCTTCGAGGTATTCCGACACGCTCTCCGACGCGGCGGCTTCGATCAGAGCGATCATCTTCGGGGTGGCGAACACCCGGAGAACTCCGCTTCCCGCCGCCTCTGCGGTGTCGTCCTCGGTGACGGTCATGGTTTTTCTGCCTTTTATTCCGGTTTGCAGCATAGTTTTCCGTATAGCATATGTCGATTTGCCACTTTCGGGAACCCCCGTCTCAGTTTCAAATACCCTTCCGGCGTAATCTCCTGATGCGGGCGGATCCGCGCCGGTGATGAGATGGACATAACGGAAACCGTCAGACAGATTCCGGAGAACCGGGAGTGCGGCGGAGCAGCCGCCGGGCTGAGGGCTCTGCGCGATTCTCTGCGCGGGGACAGGAGCAAAGGGGAAAGGTTCCGTCCCGTGTGTTCCGACGCCGTTCTCGCCGAGATATCCGCCCGTCTTCCCGTAAGGATCGAAGATCTGGAAGCCATACCCGGAATCGGCAGGCGCTTCATCGCGCAGTACGGGGATATTTTTCTTTCAGTGACGAGAAAGTATTCCTCCGCGAACGCCGGCGGAACGGAAATGCGTTGCGAGACCGCAGGAACTCTCCGCGAGATGGAAAAGAACCTTACCGATCTGGGCAGGGGGAACCGCATGCTTTACCAGCCCCGGCTGTTCCGCCTCTCCGGACTGGATCTTACCGATCTGAATGCGGATATAGCCGGGTTTCTGGCCGGGGTCTCGGGTATATCGGTGTCCCCGGGGGATCCGCATTATAAGCGGATCTCGGATCTTATCAGGGAATCGGGGCGGGAGCTCAGGGACAGGGGGAGATCCGATCTCTATGCGGCCTTTCCCTTCGCCGAGGGCATTCTTCCGGACGGTTTCCCCGTGAAGGCGCCTCTGGTTCTTTATCCTGCGGCCGCGGTCCGGGAGAAGGGGGAGATCCGCATATCCCTGGACGGATCCAGGGAAGCCGTTTACAACGCCGCGCTGATCCTGGCCGCGATGAAGGCGTCCGGAAAAGACGGGGCGGTTCCGGACTGCTGCGCCGGGAGCTCCGCTGTTCCTTTCGACGTCGCCGCCGGTTTTTACAGAGAAAACGGGATCGCTCTCCGGAATCTCCCGGAGGGGTACGAGAAATTCCGCAGCGGGGATCCGGAATGCTCCGGAAACCTGCTTAAAATTTCGGCATACGCCGTGCTGGGGAGATATCCGATATACTCCTGCGCCGTCCAGAGAGATTTCGAAACCATTCTTTCGGGAAACAGCGTCAGCGGGATACTGGACAGGTTTACTTCCCGCCGTGGCTCCTGCGCCGTTCCGGAACCAGAGAGCGGAGTCCCGGTTACCGCCGGAAAACTCGATTCGTCGCAGGAGAGGGCCGTTTCCGCTCTGGAGAATTCGGAGGGCCTGGTGATATGCGGCCCCCCGGGAACCGGAAAATCCCAGGTCATAACGGAAGCCGCTGTCTCAGCTGTGCTGGGAGGGAAGAACGTTCTCATAGTATCGGAAAAGAAGGCCGCGCTGGACGTAGTCAGGTCGCGTCTCGGGACTCTGTCAAGATATTGCATGATGATAGACGACGCCGGAAACAAGGAATCCTTCTACAGGCAGCTGTCATCCGCTCTGGAACCGGAGCCGGAAAAACCTTGTCCGGATCTCCGGAAATGCATCGCAGGATCCGCGAAAGCGGCCGCGAAGTTGGAATCTCTGGAAAAGGGACTGTACGGGGAGCGGGAGTCCGGAATGGTCCCCGCCGATCTGTATTCCGGGGATCTCGCCCGCGCATCTTCGCCGTACGACGCGGCGGCCGATAACAGCCTTTCCTCCGGAGTGACGGGACTGGATTACGGGAGCGTTCTGTCCCTGCACGGTTATTTTTCGGAAGCCGGCAGGGCGGAGCGGTACATCCGGTACCGGAAGCTGATGGAGAAACACCGCATTTTTCTCGGGATGAGGAGCGATCTGACGAAGATCGAGCTGTCGGAGTTCCGCGGAAAACTGCAGGATCTTACGGATCCGTCTTATTCCCGCGTGCGGATCTCTAAAGAAGCATCGCTGATCACGGCGGAATATTTCACAAGCTGCAACTCTTCGATATCCGGCATCATAAGCGGGGATCCGATGCAGGTAATCGCCGCCCTGGATTGCTATCAGCTTTATTCCGAAGGATCCGGGGAATTCGGGGCCCTCCCGGCAGAGTGGAAATCCTACGGGAACGGGATAGCCGAGCTGTCGGAGGAACAAGGAATCTCTCCGGAGGAAAGCGAAAAACTGATGTTCGCCAGGATGCAGCATTTCAAAATCAGGGAATTCGACGGCGCCTACGACTCCTCCGGGCTGGAATCCTTCGGGGAATACTCCCGGACGATGTCCCTGCGGTCTGAGGAGCAGCGGGCGGCGGCGAGGGGAGCAGCGGAATCCCTGCTGAGGGAGCGCATAGAAAGGATGAAGAGATCCGCCAGATACGGGGAGATGGAAAGGATAATAACGTCCAGAAGGCGGTGGAGCCCCCCGAGATTCGCCGGACGTTTCGCGTACGAGCTCTCCGAAGGGATCCGGATATGGCTTATGACTCCGGAAACCGTGTCCGAAATTCTTCCGCTTGAGATGGGGATGTTCGATCTGCTGATAATCGACGAAGCGTCCCAGATGTACGCCGAAAGGGCGGTTCCGTCTTTGTTCAGGTCCAAAAAAGCCGCTGTGGCGGGGGATCCGAAGCAGCTCCGCCCGTCCAGCCTCGGAGTCTGCAGATACGGCTCCGACGAGCGCAGCGTTCTGGATCTCGCATGCGGGAAGTTCGGATCCGTCATGCTTACGCATCATTACAGATCCCGCAGCAGCAGCCTCATCTCGTTTTCGGACCGCGCGTTCTACGGAGGGAAGCTGGACATCGTTCCGGACACCGTTACTTCCGGAAAGCCGGCGATCCGGGTCATCCGCACGGACGGGATATGGGAGAACAGACAGAATATCAGGGAGGCGGAGGAGACCGTGAAAGTCCTGAAAGAGGTTCTCACGACCCGCGGGAACGGGGAAACCGTCGGGATAATAACGTTCAATTCGTCCCAGAGAGACGCCGTCGCGGACGCGCTGGAGAGGGAATGCGCCGCCGATCGCGGGTTCGGGAAGCTTGTCCGCAGGGAAACGGAAAGGATCGAAAACGGGGAGTACGCCGGCCTTTTCATCAAGAACGTGGAGACGGTCCAGGGGGACGAGAGGGATATCATCATTTTCTCGGCGGGATACGCGCCGGACAGGAACGGAAACTTCGTCCAGAGGTTCGGATGGCTGAACGCCGGGGGCGGAGAGAACAGGCTGAACGTCGCGATAACCCGCTCCAGAACCGGAATGATTGTTCTGAGATCTTTCGATCCGGACATGCTCCGCACGGACGGGAAGATCTCCGGCCCGTATTTCTTTAAAAAGTTCCTGCAGTACGCGGACGCGGTATCATCCGGAGACGCGGAAGCGGCCCGGGAAATTCTGTCGTCTTTCGGCGGACCGGAAAAACCGGAATCCGCGCCGGCCGCCTTCCTCGGGGAACTGGAATCGGCTTTGGTAAGAGAGGGGTTCGCGGTCGAGAGGAACGTCGGATCCGGGATATACGGAATGGATCTCGCGGTCGGGTACGGAAACCGCCGGATTCTGGGGATACAGACTGACGCCAGAATGTATTCGTCGGGGGAGAGCCTGAGATCCCGGGACTGCCTGTCAAGGGAATTCCTGGAGTCCAAAGGATGGAAGATCATACGCCTTTGGACGCCCCTTTTCTGGAGGGATCGCGGAAAGGAGATCAGAAAGATAACGGAAGCCGCGAGGAAGATCTATTCGCTGTAAACTATAATTATTGTATGAGCGATTCGTATTCATGGCAAAAACAGTGCTGAAAATAGAGGGAATGATGTGCGAAGGATGCGTTTCCAGCGTAAAAAGCGCTCTGGAATCGGTAGATTCGGTATCTTCCGCCGACGTCAGTCTCAAAAAGGGGACGGCGTCCGTGCAGCACTCCGGCGCTTCCGACGAGGCTCTGATCAGCGCCGTGGTGGACGCCGGGTTCAGGGCGTCCGTGAAGAAAGGTCTGTTCTGATGGAAAAGATATTCCGCATCGCCGGGATGACCTGCGCCGCATGCGTCGGCAGGGTCGAGAGCGCCATAGAATCGGTCGGCGGAGTGGAGTCCGCGGAAGCGAATATAGGGAGCTGCACCGCCCGCGTCAGGTACGACGGGACTCCGGAGACCGAGGAGGCTATCAGAAAAGCAGTCGCGGCAGCGGGATACGCTGTGGTGAGCGACGATCGGGACAAGGCGGCGGAAGAGGGGAGAAAAGAGCTCCGCTCCCGGCTGATCGATCTGGCGATCGCCGCCGTTTTCGCGGTTCCGCTTTCAGTCATCGCCATGGGGCCCATGCTGGGGCTGTTCGAACCGTTCCTGGATCCGTTTCCGTACTGCGCCCTGCAGGCGATGCTGTGCGTTCCTACCCTCATAGCCGGAAGAAGATTCTACCGCAAAGGGTTCCCGGCATTGTTCTCGAAGCATCCCACGATGGATTCCCTCATATCCCTGGGGGTCGCGGCGTCGGTCATCCTCGGCAGCTACAATACTTATCTCGTTTACTGCGGGCACGAGCACGCGATGGCGGGAGTCTGCTTCGATTCCGCGTCGATGATAATAGCCCTGGTCAGCATCGGGAAGTACGTCGAAGCCCGCTCCAGGTACCGCACGGAGGATTCAGTCAGAAGCCTGCTCTCCGCGGCTCCGGACGAGGCTTCGGTGATCCGCGACGGCGCCGAGGTGCGCATAGGAGTCCGGGATCTGGAGATCGGTGACGTGATGGTGATCCGTCCCGGGGAGCGCATTCCGGCGGACGGGATAGTAATCTCGGGGGAATCCGCGGTCGACGAATCCATGCTGACGGGGGAGAGCATTCCGGCGGACAAGAAGGAGGGAGATACCGTGTACGGCGCCGCCGTCAACGGAAGCGGAAGCCTGAGGGTCAGGGTCGAAAAGACCGGTGAGGACACCGTTCTCTTCCAGATCGCCAGAATGATCGAGGCCGCCCGCAGCACCAAAGCGCCGGTCGCGGGAATGGCCGACCGGGCGTCCGCGGTATTCGTGCCGGCGGTGATCCTTATCGCGGCGGTTTGTTTCGCATTATGGGCTCTGGCCGGAAAGGACGTACAGTTCGCTCTCACCGCGGCCATATCCGTTCTCGTGATCTCGTGCCCCTGCGCCCTGGGTCTGGCTACGCCTCTCGCGATCGTCGTGGGCACGTGGAAGGGTTCGGAGTACGGCATCCTTTTCAAAACCGCGGCATCGGTAGAAGAGGTTTCCAAGACGGATACGGTGGTTCTGGATAAAACCGGGACATGCACCGTCGGCGCTCCCGCCGTGGAGAAGGTATGCTCCGCAATAGGCGAAAACGAGTTCCTGACTCTCCTCGCCTCTGCCGAATCCGATTCGGAGCATCCTCTGGCCAAGGCTATCTGCAGGTATGCCGGGGACAGGGGGATACAAACGGTTCCGTGCGAAGGATTCTCCAGCACAACCGGATCCGGAGTCGAGTGCGTCTGCAAAGGTATGATCGTCAGAGCAGGCAGCCGCGCTTTCATCGGGGAATCCGGGCTCCCGGACATAGACGCCGGAGGGAGGACCGCGGTCATAGTCTCCGCCGGAGGGGAATACATCGGACACGTTCTCATATCCGATCCGATACGCCCGGAGGCTCCCGAAGCCGTCTCCAGGCTGACGCGCGACGGAATAAGGGTTATAATGGCAACCGGGGACAACGCCGGTTCCGCCGCGGCCGCGGCATCCGCGCTCGGAATAACCGAGGTGATATCCGGAATCCTGCCCAGAGACAAACTGGCTCTGGTGAAGAAGCTGCAGGTGGCCCAGAAGCGTGTGGCGATGGTGGGCGACGGGATAAACGATTCTCCCGCCCTCGCCCAGGCCGATACAGGCATAGCCGTGGGAACCGGAACGGACGTCGCCATCGAGTCGGCGGATATAGTGCTTATGAACGCCGATCTCCGCAGCGTTCCGGCATCGATAGAAACCGGGCGCGCGGTCATGCGCACCGTGAAGCAGAATCTTATGTTCGCTTTCGCGTACAACGCGGTCTGCATTCCCTTAGCCGCGGGGCTCCCGGTGCTGCTGGGATACGACGGGATGGCCGGCCATATGCCTATGATTTCGGCCGCGGCCATGTCGTTGTCTTCGATCTCGGTGGTGACCAATACGATGCGTCTGAGAAGGTTCAGGCCGGAGGCGTTTTCCGGAAAGAAACGATTCTGAGGGTTCCGCCGTGCCTCGTGATCTCCCTGGTGCAGGATTCTATCTCCAGAGGATGCGAGAACAGCGGAGAGAAGAGAACCATCGATTCGTATTCTCCTCCCTCTCCCGCGACGCTTATCCCCGTTTTTTCCCTTATTTTTTTAAGTTCTTCCACGGTTTCCGCGTCTATCGGGCGTCCTAGCCAGCTGCCGTCCAGGCCTTCCGCGTAGCACCCGACGATCACCGCCTTTATCCCGGAGCCGATTATCTCGTCCATTATCAGATCCTGATCCTTTCTCCACAGCGGGGCGAAAACGAAAAGGCCCAGATCCCCGCACACGGCGTTGATTCTGTCCCACTGGTAGTCCGACCATATCGCGCCGGTCACTACCCCGTCTACATCCA
>JAEEKU010000045.1 GCA_016282555.1 Methanomassiliicoccaceae archaeon | reverse complement strand
GCAAGACGTGGATCGACTGGATCCGTTCGCTGGCCGTATCCGGAATCCGCGAATTCGGTTCCGAGGATACGAAGTTCGCATGTATGCTTTACTACACTTTTTACGACAGATCCGGAACCGACGAGGGATTCGCATCCGTTCAGGATTTCATCACCATGCTTTTTTCCGCAGAGGACTACAGGAAAGAGCTGCTGTCCGTGCTCGATTACTGCTCCGGCAGGATCAGGCATAAGGAAATAAGAACCGGTACGGGATTCGAAAATACTCTGGGGCTGCACTGCAGATATCACAAAAACCAGATTCTGGCCGCCATCGGAAAATCCGGGTTCGGACATCTCTATCCGTGGCGCGAGGGAGTCCTGAACATCGACGAGAACACCGATATATTCCTCATCAGTCTCAACAAATCCGAGAAGGATTACTCCCCGACCACCATGTATCAGGATTACGCGGTCAGCGAGAGCCTGTTCCACTGGCAGAGCCAGAGCAGAACCTCCGCGGATTCCGCAACCGGCAGAAGATATACCTCCGGCCGGAAGGAATACAAGGCGCTGCTGTTCGTTCGCGAAAGGAAGGAGTACGACGGCAGGGCCATGCCTTATATCTATCTCGGCGCGGGAAGATGCAAATCGTACGAGGGAAGCAGACCGGTAACCGTGATATGGGAGATGGAGCACAAAATTCCTCCCGGAGTGCTGATGCATTCCCCGATCGGAAGGCGATCGTTAACGCCAAATAAAAACAGTCCGTTACGGAATCATGAATCGGAAGTCCAAAGACAGGCTGGCCATGTGTGCGGCCGTGCTCGTCATAGCGGTTCTGATGGCCGCCACGGTCTGGATGGTCTCGTCCTACTCCAGCGGCATTCTCAGGGAAGACTCGATGTATATTCTCGCATCCTTCCTGTCAGGGGCAATGATGCTGACCGTGCTGCTTTACGGAGTTTACGTCTTCAAGGGACCTACCAACGCGGAAGCGTACCAGAAAATGCTTGAAGAAAAGAACAAAAAGGGAGAATGATCTCCCGGTTTTCACTGATTCGATTTCCAGAGTCCGTGCTTGTTGCAGTATTCCCAGGCGGTGACTTTCTCAGCATCGGTTTTGAAAAACGCTTCCGGGGCGTCTCCGGGTTTGAGGTATTTCCTCATCTGGATGCCGTCCGCGCAGATCTGGATATAAACGATGTAATGATCGTCCGCCATGGGGTGCGACGTCTCTTTTCCGACTTTTACGAGGAAGCCTCCGTCTTTCTTCTCGATGTACGGGACGTGCTTCTCTTTGACGTAATCCTCGGTTTTGGGTTCCCTGAGTTCCATAGGGGAACCGCAGCAGCTGGGGATGCATCCCCCTTTGTAGATGAGTTCGACAGCCGTTCCGCATTTAGGGCATACGTAGATTCTGCTCATAGACTGAACCTCTTCACCGAATCGCCGGGATTGAATATATAATCTGTCTCTGACGGATTCCAGTGCGGGGTTTCAATACATCCAAATACGTCCCGCACAATCCGGTCCGCATGGAAATCCCGGCCGTCTTCGCCCGTTACGGCAGTTCCGGAATCACGCTCACGGACTGGAAATTCAGCGGGATAAAACCCGTGTGTCTCGGGGATCCGATCCCGTTTTCTACCGTATCCGGCAAAGTGAGACGCGATGTCAGGATGCCGTTCATCGCCGCGGATTCCAACAGCCTCATTTAGGGAGAATTCTGCGAGAAAATAATGAAGCATCTCAGGATCAGAGGCGCTGATCTCTGGCTGATGACCTGCGTCAGAAACGAGGACGATCTTTTCGACGCGTTCAATTCGGGTCCGGATGCGGTCGTCTCTCCGTTCCATTTCTCCGATTCCGACAAAGCTCTCGCGGAAATTCTGGAATTGTCAGACAGTTTCATCCCGGCGGTGTACGTGAACAAGGGAGCCGGGGTTGCCAGAAGAAGAAAGCAGGATGTCCATGAAATCCTGAACAAACTTTATGATCTGGGATTTTACAGAATGTGCGTCCTGGACACCGACATGTCCCTGGATGCCGGTTCATGGGAGAGAATCGCGGACAGATTTCCGTCCTGCATTCCTTTTCCCGGATGTCCGGGCGGAGATATAGACGGATACGGATTCGAGAGCAGAGTGGTGCCCGTCAGGTTCCGAACGTCGCGGCGATGAATCCGTCCACCGCGCTCCGGAGGCCGGAAGCATCTTTTTTATCGGTTCCCGGAATCTCCAGACAGCCTTTCCATTCCATTCCGGCCGTTATGCACAGAGCCCTCAGCACCGTCACCGAGCATGCGAATCTCGGCTCCGGGCTTCCGCCGCATATCAGCGCCGCCGTTTTCGCATGAATCCTTTCTTTCCCGTACCAGCAGGGCTGGAATCTGTCAATTACAGTTTTAACGAGAGAGGAAGGACCGCTGAAATGCACCGGGAACGCGAATATCAGAATATCCGATTCCGATGCTTTCTCAAGAATGATTTTCATATCGTCTTTTAAAGGGCAATCTCCGTCTCTGCATTTTCCGCATCCGGAACAATGCCCGATCCTCATCAGAGACGGGAACAGCAGTTCGGTACCGATTCCGATTCCGTTCAGGGAGTCCGCCGCGTATTCCGCCGCGGCCGAAGACGTTCCTGAGAGATTCGCGCTTCCGCAGATTATCAGGGCTTTCATGTTTATCCTCGCTCGGCCACGTCGAACTGGCTTTCGAACAGCTCCTTGTACGCTCCTTTTACGGAAAGAAGCTCTTCGTGGCGCCCGGTCTGGACTATCCTTCCGTCCTCCATGACTATGATCATATCCGCGTCTATAATCGTGGAGAGGCGGTGGGCGATCACGAACGATGTTTTTCCGGACATCATTCTGTTCGTCGCGTCTTTTATCATTTTTTCGGTCAGGGGATCCACCGAACTGGTGGCTTCGTCAAGAATAATCATCTTCGGATCGCTGACCATGGCTCTCGCGATGGCGATCTGCTGCCTCTGGCCCGCCGACATGGAGTCGAGATCCCCGATTTTTGTCTCGTATCCCTCCGGAAGGGAGGAAACGAAATGAGTCAGGCCGACGGCGGCGCACACCTCGTCGAGTTTTTCGTCAGTGACTCCGGTGCTGTTGAATACGATGTTTTCTCTCAGAGTTCCTTCGAACATCCACGTTTCCTGCAGCACCATCCCGAAAAGGCTGCGGACCTGCTCTCTTGTCATTTCTCTGATAGGAATGTCGTCGATGGATATCTCACCTGAATTGACTTCGTAGAATCTCATCAGCAGGTTGATAATAGTCGTTTTTCCCGCGCCCGTGGATCCCACGATGGAAACTTTCTGTCCCGGCTGTATCACGGCGGAAAATCCGTGTATTATCTCGTGCTCGGGATCGTATCCGAAACGGACAGTGTCGAATTTCACCAGTCCCTTGATGCCGGAAATATCCGTTTTTTCCGTTTCTTCGGGAAGCTCCTCGTATCCGAGGAAGATGAACACGCGCTCCGCGGCGGCGGCTACCGACTGCATGCTGACTATCGCAGAAGAGATCTGGTTGAAGGCTCCGGTGAAAAGCTTCACATAGATCATGAAAGCGACGATCACGCCGAGACTCGTGTTTCCGTTGATGTACAGCACCGCGCCGGTGACGCACACCAGAACGTATCCGGCGTTGCTGATGAGCCCGCTCAGATGCGAAGAGATTCCTCCGAGGAAAAACGATCTGAACGCGGAGTGGCCCAGTTCCTCGTTTATCTTGTCGAATCTCTCGGCGGCTTTCTTCTGGCCGGCGTAAAGGCTCACGACGGTGTGTCCGGTGTACTGCTCCTCGACCAGGCCGTTCATCGCGCCCAGGTTTTTCTGCTGCGATTTGAAGTAGCGCTGGGTTCTTTTCGCTATCACTTTTATTATGAGGAATCCGGCGACGGCTATGGCCACGGATAATGCGGTGAGCACCAGATTCAGGAGGGTCATGAGGATCAGGGCGAAAACCAGAGTCGTGACGGCGGTGACCAGGGATCCGATGCACTGGTTCATCGAGCTTCCCAGAGTATCGACGTCGTTGGTCACGCGGCTCATGACGTCTCCTTTCGACGATCTGTCGAAGTAATGGAGCGGGATGCGGTTGAGCTTTCTGGAGATGTCTTTCCTGAACATCTCTGCGCTGCGCTGGGAAACGGTGGCCATCATATAATTCTCGAAGAAGCTGAACAGTCCGCTGATCAGGTACATGGCAATCAGGAGGGTCCCTATCTCGCCGATCCTGTCCATGTCCATCGCGGAGTCCAGTCCTTCCTGGATAAGGTTGGTGAGCTCGCTTATGTAATACGGGCCCAGAAGGGATAATACCGAGGCCGCCGCAGAAAGGGCGGCGGTCAGGAAGAACATGTACTTGTACTTCCCGATGTACCGGAATATGTTCATCCAGGCTTCCCTGAAGTCATCAGGTCTGGATTTTTTCACGGGCGCGCTCTGCATCGGTGCATCACCCCGCTGAATTCCTGAAGCTCGGCCATTTCCCGGTACAGTCCGCACGACTGCATAAGTTCGCTGTGGGTTCCCGCCGCTTCGATTCTGCCGTCGGACAAAACTATAATCTTATCCGCGTCCGCGACGGTGACTATTCTCTGAGAAACTATCAGAATAGTAGCGTCCGAAGTTTCTTTTTTGATGTTTCTGCGGACCATCATGTCGGTTTTGTAGTCCAGAGCGGAGAAAGTATCGTCGAAAATGTAAATCTCCGGTTTTTTGCAGATCGCACGCGCGATGGAGATGCGCTGTTTCTGTCCGCCGGAAAGGTTAGCGCCCAGATGTTCCACTTTGGTATCCAGGCCGTCCCTGCTCTTCAGGAACTCGTCGATGCATGCGACCCGGGCGGCATCCATCATCTCCTCGTCGGTACAGCCGTCTCTTCCGTATCCGATGTTGAATCTTACCGTTCCGGAGAACAGCATGGGCTTTTGGGTCGCGAAACCGATTTTGGAGCGGAGATAATCCAGGTCGTATTCTCTCACGTCTCTTCCGTCTACCGTGACCGTCCCGGAAGTCGCGTCGTACAGGCGGGGGATGAGGTTGAGGAGAGTCGTTTTTCCGCATCCGGTCTGGCCTATTATCGCCACTGTCTCCCCGTGCTTCACATCGAACGATATTCCGGTAACGGTATCCTCGGAGCTGTTGGGGTAGGCGAACGAGACGTTCCTGAACGAAATGCACGGGTCTTCCGGCCCGGAAGATGTCTCCGTACCGGTATTCACTGAAATTTCTGTGTCTATGACGTCTCTGATGCGCTTCGCGGATACGAGGGCGCGGGGAAGCCCCATAGCTACATGGGCGAGAAGGATGAAAGACGATACCACGTAGAGTACGTACGACGAGAACACCACCATGTTGGAGAAGACCGTGAGCGCCTCGTCGGGAGACGCGGCAGCGAGGATGATGCCGGCGCCCAGCAGGTAGATTACTACTGTCAGTATATTCTGGACAACGCCGTTGAACGGACGGGTGAACGCCAGAAGGCGGGAGGCGAAGAGGTTGTTCTCGGTCAGTTCGCTGTTCGCCGAATCGGCTTTGGCGTTCTGGTAGTCCTCGGCGTTGAAGGCTCTGATGGATCTTACGCCGGACATGCTTTCCCTGACGGTGCGGTTCATGTCGTCTGTGAACCACTGGACTTTCCTGTAGCGGGGTATGACGTAGAAGAGCATGAAGGACTGGACGATGATGATCGCGGTGATTCCTATCGCCGTTACTTCGGTCCATTCCCAGCTTCCGGTAGCTACCTTGGTGAGGGCGATGTAAACCATTACCGGAACTTTTACGATAAGCTGCGACGTTCTCGCGACGGCATTCTGTACCTGCGTGACATCGTTCGTTGAGCGGGTGATAAGACTGTATATGTTGAATTTCCCCATCTCTTCCGGGGAGAAAGACTGTACTTTCGAAAACTGCTCTTTACGCAGCGTTTTGGCGAAATCCGATGCCACGTACGCGGCTAGACATCCGCCGCAGATCGAACATATGACGCTCCCCACGGAGCAGCCGATCATCCCCAGGCCTTCGGCCATTATCTCTTCGGCAGTGCCGCTGCTGTTCAGCAGAACGGTGATTCTGGTCATATAGCCCGGAATCTCCAGATCGAACCACACCTGGACAGAGATGAACACCCCCATCAGGATCAGCAGCAGCCAGTGGATTTTTTTGAGAAATCTGAGTATGGTTTTCAGTTCTACACCCGCTTGTTATCCCGAAAGCCACGCTTACGCACGCGTCTCCGGGATTATGGATGTGAAATACATCTCAGCAATATATACGATAGTATCTGTAAAAGCGAAGCTCCGGCAGCAGAAAAACGGGGACTGTACGGTTTTTAATAAAAGTTCTGCGATCGGAATATCATGAAACTTGCTGAGGCTTTGAAAATGAGATCCGATCTGGATATTAGGCTCAGGCAGCTCGAGACGAGGCTGTCGAACAATTCAAAAGTCCAGGAAGGAGACGTTCCCAGCGAAGATCCGAATTCTCTTCTCGCGGAACTGAACGAAATCACGGAGACTCTCGAGAATCTTATCTCCAGAATCAATATCACCAACTGCCGTACCCCGGCCGGGAACGGAATCACGCTCGCGGCTCTGCTTGCGCGGAGAGATGTTCTCACCAGAAAGAACGCTATTCTTCTGACGCTCATCAATACCGCCAGCAACCGCGCGGAACGCAGAGTTTCAACCGATATCAAGATAGTCAGCACTGTAGACGTGAGAAAACTCAGGAAAGAGGCGGACAGCATCTCTAAGACGATCCGCGAAACCGACAACAAAATCCAGGAGATCAATTGGACGACCGAATTAATCTGATGTCTGACGGTAACCGCAGCCGGAGTGGGTGCAAACCCCGCCGCGGGTTAAGGCGGCAACTAGGTGTCCGAAGGGCCGGAGGAGTACGAAGAAGCCCCGATCGTGACATCCTACGTATACATACACGGATACTACCGTGCACCGGCCGGCAGGCGGCGAGGGCGGGGACGGGGACTCAGACATAAGAATCAGATCCGGCAGGCTTCCGAATGCGGGACAGCTTTCTGTCCCTTTTCCTTATCCGGACAGGCTGAGCGCGGCAAATTCCTGCGGTACCGGGAACGGCCGCCTGCGGGATAATAATAATAATGAACATCTTTTTTATCAGGACATATATACGGAATGCGAGACACCATGGCAACAGAGGAGTTTATGAAATTGAAGATAGCGGAGTTTCCGCGCAATATTATCGCCGGTCATGATGTTTTGCACAATATCAGAGGGTTGTGCGATGCGCTTCCGTTCAACAAGAAAATAACGATCATAGCGGGCGAGAAGACCCGCAAAATCGCAGGGGATCAGGTCTGCGGCTATCTCGACGGTTACGACATCAGAATATGCACTACGAAAGAAGTTTCCTCTGAAAATATAGAATACGCTCTTTCCGAAGTCAGAGATTTCAACACCGGCCTGATAATCGCGGTAGGAGGCGGAAGTAAAATCGATATGGCCAAAGTCATTTCCGAGAAATGCAGTCTTCCGTTCATCAGCATTCCGACCTCCGCATCGCATGACGGAATAGCTTCCAACAGGGCTTCGCTGAAAACTCTGGAGGGCCCGGTATCCAAAAAAACCAGTTCCCCGATGGGGATTATCGCCGATACGTCTGTTATTTTCAAATCTCCTTACAGGCTTCTCGCCTCCGGATGCGCGGATGTCGTTTCCAATCTTACCGCTCTGAAAGACTGGAAATTCGCTACCAGGCTGAGAAACGAGGAATTCAGCGGAACTGCATACACACTTTCCAAATATGCCGCGGAATCTATCGCGGAGAACGCGGAGCACATCGGACGCCGTCTCGAAACGAGCGTATGGTTCGCGATTAAACCCATAATCGTTTCCGGACTTTCCATGTGCATCGCAGACAGTTCCAGGCCCACCAGCGGCGCGGAGCATATGATCTCTCATTACATCGACCGCGAATATCCCGGCCGCGCTCTTCACGGAGAGCAGTGCGGAGTCGCGTCGATTCTGACTATGTATCTGCACGGAGGGGACTGGAAGATGATCAGGAACGTTCTTCAGAAGATAGGCGCCCCCACTACGGCAAGAGAATTGAAATTGGATCGCGATGAAATTATCGACGCCATGATTCACGCGCATGAAATAAGGACCGACAGGTTCACGATACTCGGTACCGAAGGGATCAGCAAGGATGCTGCCCAGACGGCTGCCGAAGAAACAGGCGTCATATGAGGAAACATGACACTGATAACACTAATAGGCAGAAATCAGGCGGAAATCGGCAAAGAATTCTATTATCTGGGGCCGATCGCCGACTGCAGGGACTGCAAACTCAAGGGCGTCTGCTTCAATCTCGAAGCCGGATCCAGATATAAGGTGGTCGAGATAAGATCCCAGACGCACGAGTGCCGCGAATTTCATGACGACGAAGCGGTTGCCGTCGTCGTGGAGAAGATCCCTACCCCGGCGGCCATCCCTAAAAAACTGGCGATGGAAGGAAGCATGATTACTTTCTCCGAGTCGAAATGCGAGAATCTGGCCTGCAACAACTACCAGCTGTGCCATCCCGTCGGAAAAACCGGAGGTTCAAAGTATAAAGTAGTCAGCGTCTCTTCGGATCTGGATTGTCCCGCCGGGGAAAAAATGGTCAGAGCGGATCTTTACCGATCCGCTCCGTTTCAGAATTTTTCGCCGGTTATCCTCTCGTACATATCTACGTAGAGCTTGCTTACGCGGTCTATGATCTCCTGCGGAAGCGGGGGAATATCCGGCTCAGGCTCTCCTTTCTCGCGTGCCGAGTACAACGCGTCGTGATATCCCGTTTCACGGTAGTACTGGCGGACGAATTCCTTGGAAAGTTCCACGATTTTCCCTTTGGAATACTCTTCGGAATCCCACCAGCGATCTTCGTCGAGAGTTCCGAACGTATCTACGACCATCAGCCTGCGGTTTTTGTCGAATGCGAATTCTTTCTTGCCGTCGCAGTGTATAAGCCCTCTCTTCCCCGCTTCTTCGGCGATGATCGAATCTATTTTCAGAACCGTGTTTCTGATGTTTTCGAATTCCTCGTCGGTCAGGCCCGCCATCTTTTTGGCTTCCTCATCCGTGAGGTTCTCGTCATGGGCTTCCAGTTTGGTAGTGCATTCGATGAAAGGCCGGGGCAATTTGTCTCCTTTTCTGACCTCGTATCCTTCGCGGAAGCTCAGATCTTCGGCTTTCACTTTTGCGCTCTTGATCCTGGCGAGCAGGGATCCGGCGGTGTGGTATCGTCAGAT
>JAEEKU010000044.1 GCA_016282555.1 Methanomassiliicoccaceae archaeon | reverse complement strand
CTGCTGCTTCCGGGGCTTTATTCGATCTACGCCGGAACGGATCCCCGGCCTTTTCTTCTTCCGGCGATCCCCCTGATGGGAGCCGGACTGTTCCAGTTCGTCTTCTTCAAAATATCCGTGGATATCAGGCCAGTCAGCGGCCTTCTGCTCATGGGGCTCTTCTGGATGTTCCTTTTCGCTGTGGGATCGATACCTTACATTCTTCTCGGAGCCGAACCCATAGATGCGGTGTTCGAGTCAATAAGCGGCTTTACCACTACCGGCGCCACCATATTCCCGGATCTTTCCGTGTTCCCGATGTCTCTTATGATATGGAGATCGTTTACGCAATGGATCGGGGGAATCACGGTTATCCTGATATTCATGTATTTTCTGCCGATGATAGGCATAGGACGCACTGTCCTTTCCAACGAGCTTTCCGGCTCGGGATCTTCCGACTATTACCTTAAAATGGAAAAAGCCGCCATCTCGTTCATTCTCGTGTACGGGCTTTTTACGGTTGCCAACTACTTGATAATCATATGTCTCGGAGTGGATCCGATCGAGGGCATGTGCCTCACCTTCGCCACGATCTCCACCGGAGGATTTCTCCCGGACAGCATAAGCATCGGCAAATACCCGGTACTGGTCCAAGCGGTCACGGCCGTATTTATGTTTCTGGGCGGAGTGAACTTCTACCTTCACTACAACGCGATAATGAACAGACAGAGAAAAGTTTACAGGAGCAACTCCGAATTCAAATTCAGCGTGGTCTGGTTCGCCATCGTCTCCGCCATAATATTCATGATGCTTCTGGCTTACTCCGATTCCGACTGGAACACGGACTTTCTGATGAGCACGCTGGGCAATTCCGTGTTCGCCGTCATTTCCATGGGAACGAGCACCGGCTTTTCGATAGCGGATTATTCGCTTTTCCCCGCCCAGTGCATAACTCTGATGCTTATAGTCGGCCTGATCGGATCCTCGTCCGGATCCACCAGCGGGGGAATAAAAATCTCCAGGCTCAACGTCATCTACCAGTTTATGAAAACCACGGTAAACAAAACGCTTCACCCCAGCATCGTCAAGAACGTGACCGTGGACGGACAGGTTCTCAACAACACCGCCATCCTGTCCGCGTTCTACATCTTTATGCTTTTTACGGTCACTATCCTCGTTGGCGCCCTGGCCATCATGGTCTGCGGATACGATATCAAGGACTCTATAGAGATCGCCATCACTATGCTGTCCAACCTCGGAACCGGTTTTTCGTACTTCGGTCCGGAAGGAAGTTTCAGCTCCGTGAATTCGGCAGTCAAAATAATAATGATGGCTCTCATGTGGTTCGGACGTCTGGAAATACTCACCGCCCTCATCTTCCTGACTCCGGCGTTCTGGAAAGAACTTATAGTCAACCGCGGCAAAAAGGCGAGACGGAAACGCAAAACCGCCTGACTTCCGGCGCGATAGGATTTATTAACTCATCTGCATCCCCCGCCCATGGATTTCGATGCAGAGTTCGATGCGATCCGCAGAGACATCTCCCAGGGAAAAACGTCGGAGGTGTCCGCGAAAATCTCCGGAATAGCCGGACAGAGCAGCGATCCCTTCGTAATCATCAAATGCATCTCGCTGTTGAAGACCGTTAACGAAAACAGCGCCGCGGAAGAACTGGCCGGACTCCTGCTGAAATCGGCGGGAAGTGATCCGGAGACGGTGATCCAGTCCGCGTCGGCCCTCCGCATTCTGGGATTTCCGTCTCATGCGCTGGAACTTTTAAATTCTCTGGAAAAAAACGACGCGGTGCTCAGAGAATCCGCGCAGTGCTTCGTTTCGCTCGGCGATTACAGAAGCGCGTTGTCCGAACTGGATATGATCGCGGACAAAACCGCGGAGGACTCCTGCCTTATCGTGAATTCGCTGTCGGCTTTGGATCAATGCGAAAGCGCGGTTTCGGAAGCTTCCGCGCTGTTAGTAAAATATCCGGACTTTTACGGCGCGAAAACCGCATACGTATCGTCGCTGATCCGCGGAGGCAGGGAGAAAGAAGCTACCAGATACGTGCGCAGCCTCCTTAAAGACAAATCCGCCGATTCCAACGCCCTGGCAGGATATCTGATGTGGATCCTTGGAAATACCAAATCCGCCGGCGCGTACGCTTCCAGAGCCGTCCAAAAAGACAACCGCCACATAGGGGGCATGGAAATACTCGGACTCAGCCTGGCCGCCAGAGGAGAAACCGACAAGGCCCGCATAGTCGCCGGCGCCATCAACGAGATACAGCCGGGACACGCCTCGGCCGTTAAAATTCTCGATTACTGCAATTCGGCTGAAAAATCCCGAGAGCGGAACCGAGCCAGTCAATATATAATCGCATTCGGATACGGAACCGCGGCCATGATAATCAGTTCCATCTACGTGTACAGACTGTTCGACGAATTTGATTACTCCTTCGATCTTTGCGACGGATTGACTTTCCTCCACTCCCCGAACGGATTCGGAAAGAGCACGATAATGAGAATGCTGTACTGCGCTCTGAAGGGAGACATGAAAAGCCTCTCCGAGATTCCTTTCGAAAGAATGGACGTTTCCTTCGCTGACGGTAAAAATCTGATCCTGGAAAAAGAGTCCGATGCGTTTCTGGCACAGGTCCAAAAAAACGATCTGGAAACGAGGGTGACCCCGGACGAGCTGGCATCTCTGTGCGACGTGACCTATATCCCGCCGGAGAGACTGATGATCAAAAAGAAGGACGGACATCTCGCTCCCGCGCTGGAATCCTACGCCCAGGAGCTGTACGAACGCATACAGTATTCCAAAGGGCGCTCGGAGCTGGATTTGTCATCGTACAAAAAGACCGGAATGACCGACAGCGAGCTGGACTCGAAATTCAGGGAGATAAAATCCAAACTGGATTTCATCAGGGACGCGGGACTCGAACCGGTGATTCCCTCCGGATACAGAGTGCCTCCCTCGAGATACGAGATCTCGGTTAAAAAAGAGGAATACGAGATACTTGCCGCCGCCCTTGCCGACTACGCGAGCGAGAATTACTCCCTGGCGGAGTCCATAGTGATATTCAAAGACGTGATAAACGACGTTCTGATCGGAAAGACGCTGGAAATATCCGATTCCGGGAAAATGATGATAGTTCTTAAAAACGGAAATTCGCTTCTGCTCAGCAAGCTGTCCTCCGGAGAGAAGCAGATGATGATCATGTTTTTCAGGCTTCTTTTCCAGACGAGACCGGATTCCCTGGTCATAATCGACGAGCCGGAAATCTCCCTGCACATCACATGGCAGCAGAAACTGGGGAAGGTGCTGTCAGACATATGCAGGGTCAGAAACATCCAGATAGTCGCCGCTACGCATTCTCCGCAGGTTATCCATGACATGTGGGACAATGCAAGGGAGTTGAAACTGGAAAATGCGTGAACACATAACTCCCGATGATATCTGCAACGAAATACTGATGTCCCGCAGCGTCCGCAAAGGGCCGGTTCTGCTGGTCGAAGGGGTAACGGATGACAGGTTCTACGGAAAATTCACAGATCCGGGAGTCATCATAATCGAATGCCACTCCAAGGATGCTCTTATCAAGTCGGTAAAAACCCTCAGGCTCAGAGGAGAGGATAAGACTCTTGGCATTGCGGACGCGGATCTGGATATCATAGACGGAAAAATACCGCCGCAGTCCGTTTATTTCACTGATTACCGTGATATGGAGATGGTATGCATCTACAGCGGATCCCTCGACGATATAATCAACGAATACGGGAACCGCGATAAGATACGGCAGTTTACTGAAAAATACGGATCGGTGAAGAACGCTCTAACCTCCGCCGCCGCCCCCGCGGGACTGCTTATGTACATCTCTAAAAAAAGAGGCCTCGGCATGAGATTCGAAGACCTGGATTTCGAAGCGTTCGTCGATGGAAGAAACCTGCGCCTGGATCAGGAAGCCATGATCAGGGCTGTTCTCAGAAATTCCAGAACGGTCAGAGCCACAGCCTCGAGGCTGAACCGGGAGCTCAGCGATCTGATAAGAAGGACGCCGGATCTCAGGATAGCGCCCAGAGGCCACGATGCGGTATCCGTTCTGCTGCTGTTTCTGAAGAAGAACGGCTCTTTCAACGCGAGGAATCTGACTGCCGGATCGCTGGGGGGAGCCCTGAGGCTCGCATTCTCGGATGAAGATTTCCGCGAAACGGAAATTTACAGAAATACTTCGGAATGGGCGGAATCCAGAAAACTCACTCTGTGGAACCCGGATATTTTCAGAAATCGGTCTCCGTGATCTCTCCGGAGGTTTCCATTATCTTCCTTATCCTTCTCTTTCCGTCCTCCAGAACGGATTTGCAATGGTTCCTGAGGACTACCGCCTTCTCGTAAATATCCAGGCTCTCGTCCAGTTCTGCGCCTCCCGATTCGAGTTTTTCAACCAGCTGCTCGAGCATGGCCATGCTCTCTTCGAAAGACATAGATTCCACTTTTTCCTTAAACTGACTCAGTTCTTCATCATTCATCTGACTTCCATCCTGTGACTTTAGCGTTAACGAAGCCGTCCTTCATATGCACTGCTATTCTCTCTCCTGGAAACATATTGCCGGCTTCTTTGATTATGTTTCCTTTCTCGTCCGTAACGAACCCGTATCCGCGGCTGAGTATGCTCAGCGGATTGAGGCCTTCCAAATGTCTGGACAGGGAATCCGCGTAAGATTCCCGGTTATTTATCGAAGAGTTTGCCGAATTGTCCGGACGGTTTCCGACCGCGCCCAGTCTGGATTCCGAATCCCGGATAATATTTTTCACGCAGATTTCCGCTCTGGAAAAGAGAGATCCGCATTTAACGGATTCCAGCTCCGCTTTCGAAACTATGCGTTTAAGAGACATCCCCGCGCCGGCCAGATTCATGCGCGACTCCGCTCTGCTGACCGCCGCCGAAACGGAATTCCATGCCCTGGACAGAAGATTGTCCGCGGACGATTCCCTGTAGCGCATTATTTCCAGAACATGTTCCGGCGAAATGCGTCCGGCGGCCGCCTGGATCCGTATTCCGAGCTTTTCGAAATAAGACGAAAGATTCCTTTCCGTACGGGAAGCCAGATCGTCTACCTGCATCATCCTCATATCGAGAGCGTCCGAGACGTGATCCGGAGACAGTTTTACGCTGCACAGATCCAGACGGTTTCCGAAACGATCGATCATCGATCCCGCCGCCCTTTCCGCCCTTATCATAAGGGATGAAACATCGGCGAGAGTTTCGGACCTGTCCCTGAGGATGATGGCCGCGGCCCCCGTGGGAGTGGGAGCGCGGACGTCCGCCGCGAAATCGGAGATGGTGAAATCCGTTTCGTGACCCACGGCCGAGACCACCGGGACGCTGCATCCGGCGATCGCCCTGGCGACGTTTTCCTCGTTGAACGGCCACAGATCTTCCAGAGAGCCTCCTCCTCTGGCCACGATAATGATATCCACTCCGAACTTCTCGAGAGTCCTGATTCCCGACACAATCGTCTTAGAGGCTCCCTCGCCCTGGACCAGACACGGCGCGAGAAAGATGTCCGCGGGAAATCTGACGGAGGAGGTAGTGATAATATCGTGGATGACCGCTCCCGCGGAAGAGGTCACAACCCCTATCCTCCGCGGATACTTCGGAAGGGCGCGCTTGCGGGATTCGTCGAAGAGCCCCTCGTCCTTCAGTTTGGCTTTCAGAGCCTCGAATTTCGCATAAAGGTCGCCGACGCCGGAGTATTTCATGGAGGAAACGATAAACTGGTATTTTCCAGTCTGCGCGAACAGATCCGCGCTTCCGAAAGAATCCACTTTGTCGCCGTCCTTCGGTTCGAAACTTATATTTGCGCGTTTTCCGGCAAAAAGAACGGCGGAAACGGAGCTTTTGTCGTCTTTAAGAGTGAAATAATAATGGCCGGAAGGATATTTCTTCAGCCCGGATATCTCTCCGGAAACCCAGATATCGTTGACGCTCCCGTGCTTCAGGAGCATCTTGATACGGTTATTCAGCTGGGTAACTGTAACAGTCTCCGCCATCGCCCCTGCATCGCATCCTCGTTTTTATAATCCTCTCCCGGAATGATTCATCCGCAACGGGTCAGAATCTAAATAAAAAGATGCGGTTCCGCCCGCATGGATGATAATGAGATTTTGAAAAGAATAGATGCGGGCATTGATCCGCAAAGAGTGCTGGACATGTATAACGCGCCTTTCGCGAGAATGATGGGCATAGAGATCGAGCATGCGGGAAAAGACAGAACCGTCTGCTCCATGAATCTGACTCCCTCGCTCATGAACAGCATGGGAAGGGGGCACGGCGCGGCAATCTACGCTCTGATGGACCATACTTTCGCTATCGCCTGCAACATCTCCTCCGACAGCACCGGACAGAGCTCCGAAATCAAGTACCACCGTCCCGCCTCGGGAAAACTCACGGCCATAGCCGAACCGATCAACAGATCGCGTTCGCTCGAAGTTTACAGCGTCAGAGTCGTCT
>JAEEKU010000043.1 GCA_016282555.1 Methanomassiliicoccaceae archaeon | reverse complement strand
TCTATCCCGATGATAGACGAGATTCCCGTAAATATTCTGAAAACAGGCGATAAAGTCACAGTAGACGCGGATTCCGGAACGGTCACGCTTCCGGAGCTGGAACTGAGAGAGAAGATTTGTTTCGCCACGAAATGCGGCTCCGGATGGAAAACGGAATTCGAAGATGCCGGATCCGGCGCCAGCAGAGACGGTTACGAGGAGTTCCCGGCGCAGTACCGCAGGAAAAACGATACGGTTTACAGAATCCGCCTGTTCGTATCCGGCGGGGCGGGAGACATAAATACAGAAGAAATTCTCGGCTCCCTCTGAAAAATTAAAAAAACCGGCTTTTTACGGCCGGTAAATTTGTTTATTCGGCGGGAGAGATCCCGATGGTCACTTTCCTGCCGCCGAACTCCCACTCCTTCACGGACTCCCCGGCGGGGCTGTCCGTTATGCTGACCGAGACCGCGCGGACCTCCGACTGGATTCCGCTCTTCCACTTCTCCAGAAGGGTGCAGCTGTATTCGTCGGACATCAGATCGCAGCGGATGAACTGCTCCACGCGGAGCTTCATGTCTTTGCGCATCTGCTGGATCCTTCTGATCACCTCTCTAGCGAGAGCTTCGGCCTCTATCTCCGGAGTCACGGTGAAATCTATGAACACCGTGCCTTCGTCGAAAGCGGCGGAGACGATCTTATCCGACGGTTCAGGCGCGGAGGAAACATACAGTACCTCCTTCGCGTTTATCTGAGACGCGAGAACGTCGTGGAATCTCCTGACGCATCCGTTGGTCTCCGCGCCGTTTCCGCAGACGTATACCGCCCTGAGAGGCCATCTCAGGTTGTAGGACGCTCTGGCCCTTTCGGAGGCCACCACTTCGTCTATGTTCTGGACCAGACGCATGCTGTGCTCGATATCCTCCCGGATCAGATCCGCGTCGCAGAGCGGGCAGCTCTCCATATGGACCGACTGGAGATCGCCTCCCATGCTCCTGTATATCTCTTCGGATATGTGGGGGGTTACGGGCGCCATCACCACGGCCGTGCTCATTATGGCATAGTACAGCGTGTAGTAAGAGGCGAGTTTGTCGTTTCTGCTTTCGAAATCCTCCGTCCAGGAGCGGTCCCTGACGAGACAGACGTACCATCTGGAGAGATCCTCCATGATGTAGTCTTCCATAGCCCTCGCGAGCTTGTGCAGCTCCCTGGACTCCAGATACTTCGTGGCCTCCGCCTTCATCTTCTCGGTCCTGGACAGCATCCAGAGATCCTCCTCCCTGAGATACGGCATCACTTCGGCGGCGGGATGCTTATCGGGATCGTAGCCGTCGAGAACCATATAGGTCGATGCGAAGTTGACGACGTTCCAGAACGTGTTCAGGACTTTCCTGGCGTTCCGGGGGCCCTCTTTCTGGAACGCGGTATCCTCCCAGGGGGCGTTGGATCTGATGAGATAGAATCTCATCGAATCCGCGCCCACCTCGTTGACGAGATCCAAAGGATTGATCACGTTGCCCTTTGACTTTGACATCTTCTGTCCTTTGGGATCGAGGACCCATCCGTGCATCATGACCTCGTCGTACGGAGCCCTGTCCATGGAGATGCATCCGGCCCCGAGCTGGGAGTAGAACCATCCTCTGGTCTGATCGTGGGCTTCTACGATAAATTTCGGGGGCCACCACATGTCGTACTCGTCCCTGCGGTGGGGATATCCGATCTGCGCCCAGGCGCTGACTCCGGAATCGAACCACACGTCCAGAACGTCCGGGACTCTGTGCATGGTCTTTCCGCAGGAGCATTCGAACGTGACGCCGTCTATCCACGGCCTGTGGGGGTTCATGCCCTCGGCGTATCCTTTGCCCTGCTTCAGCTCCTCGAACTGCCCGACGACCCTTCTGGCGCCGCACTGGCATTCCCAGACGGGCATCGGGATTCCCCAGTATCTCTGACGGGATATACACCATTCTCTGGCGCCCTCGACCCAGTTGCGCTCACGGGTGGAACCCGCCCAGTCGGGAACCCATTTGGCCCTCGCGATCTCAGAGAGCATCTCGTCTTTGATTTCCGGAACGTTGACGAACCACTGCCTGGTGTTCCTGTAGATTATGGGAGATTTGCATCTCCAGCAGTGCCCGTATCTGTGTTTTATCTTGGCAACGCTGAATACAGCGTCCTTCGTCTCCGTAAGAACCTTTATGATATCCTCGTTGACCGTCTTGACCTTCCTGCCGGCCATCAGAGGGAATTCTCCGGTATACCTTCCGTTCTCCGCGACCGGGCAGAACGGCGTCATCCCGTATCTCTTTCCGGTCTCGTAGTCGTCGGGACCGTGGCCGGGAGCGGTGTGGACCAGTCCCGTGTTGTCCTTCTCCACGTAATCAGCAGTAACGACTCTGAAAGTCCAGCCGTTTTTCGGAACGGAATCCAGTTCGAAAGGCGGCACGTACTCCAGACCCTCCAGATCTTTTCCCTTGACGGTTTCCAGAATCTCGTACTTTTCGTATCCGCCGCTTTTCATCACGTACTCGGCCTGCGACTCCAGTATTATAACGGTCTCGGAGCCTTTGCTTCCGGACATCCTTACCCGGGCGTAATCGAAATCGGGATGGACAGCAACCGCCATGTTGGACGGGAGAGTCCAGGGAGTGGTGGTCCAGATCAGAAGAGAAGCGCTTCCGTCCTTAAGCGGGAACCTGATCATTACCGAGGGATCGGTCTCGTCCCAGTACTCTATCTCCGCCTCTGCGAGAGCTGTTTCGCATCTGGGGCACCAGGTCACGACCCTGCTGGACGCGTTCAGGAGCCCGCGTTCGTACGCGCGGCTGAGGGTCCACCATGCCGACTCAATATAATCAGGCTTCAGCGTCTGGTACGGATTGTCCCAGTCCATCCAGACTCCGAGTTTTCTGAACTCCCCGGTCATCTCCGCGTGAAGCTTGCGGGCGTGCTCGTCGCAGGTGGAGACGAACTTGTCGATTCCCATCTCCTCGATCTCCTTCTTGGAATGGATTCCCATCAGTTTCTCCACCTGGACCTCGATGGGAAGTCCGTGCATGTCGAAACCGGGCTGATCGCGGACGTTGTATCCGTTCATTCTCCAGTATCTGATGAAGATGTCCTTTATCGTCTTGTTGAAGGCGGTTCCGAGGTGTATGTGCCCCGTGGTGTACGGGGGACCGTCCACGAAATAGAATTTCTCTCCGTCTTTCCTGAGATTCTTGGTATTTTCGTAAACCTTCTCCGATCTCCAGAACTCCTGGATCTCATTCTCCAATTTCGTACCGTTGTATACTGGCTGGATCTGCTTTATCATCGTCAGTCCTCCGGACGGGTGTATCTTGCCTGCCGGCTTGCTCCCCGTACACAGATGACGTATAAAACTTGGACAGGAGCCCCGGCCGGAAAATCAGTTTCAGGAGAACTCCTTAAGAACCCTGTCGACAAAATCCGAGAGGTCCGCGGACACTTCCTCCGGCGGCCTGGTGTTGTCGATGACGTGCCATCCTTCGGACAGGTTCAGCATTTTCCTGCGGGTATTCGCGAGATCTTCCCTGTTTTCGAAGATCTCCAGCTCCTCGCCGCGGCTTTTTATGCGGGACATGGAGGAATCCGCATCGACGTCCACGAGCACGGCGCAGTCTGGTTCCGGAAACACCTTTCTGATTATCCCGAAAGCTTTTTTATAACTGTTTTCGGAGAGATACGCGGCGGACATGCTGTACCTCACGAAGATATAATCGTCGTATTTCGCGCCGGAGAGCCATTTCCCGGTAAGAGAATCCAGGACGTCGAAAATGAAGCAGACGGTAGCCAGTATCTTGGAGATTTTACCTTTGCCGAGAAGGAACCTGCGCTCGAGCCTGCCCGCGATGCAGGAGGTATCCGGATGCGAACAGACTTTCACGGAACGGTTCCTGCTTCTCAGATTTTCCTCTATCAGCCCGGCGCACGTGGACTTTCCCGAGCCGTCCATCCCATCTATGACGAACCAGACCATTATCGCAGCCCCAGCAGAACCATCGCCAGAGTCACTGTGAGGGGGACCGCGAGGTTGTCGTAAACCCCCGAGCTTATCACTTCGACGACGGCAGCGATCAGACCCGCGACGGCGCAGGCGGCCCATACGGGAACTATGCCGCCGTAAGCCCCGGCGGGGTAGTAACCGGACGAAGCCAGGAATCCGTAGAACAGCAGAACGCACATCGAGACTGC
>JAEEKU010000042.1 GCA_016282555.1 Methanomassiliicoccaceae archaeon | reverse complement strand
GGACGTTCGGTTTCAGGCCGAATTCGGTCGCCAGAATGTACGTCACGGATTCCTGGACGTTCATCTCGTCGAATTCTATCTTTATTTTCCTGTGCACGCTCGGGCCCCCTGCATCTTCATAGGTTTAACCCTGCTCTCTCTGGGAAGCATCATGCCGGGTTCGGCAAGAGAGAACTCTCCCCTCTCGATCCGGTCCTTAAGTTCCGCCGCGACCTTCTTCGCTCCTGCATACGATGACATCGAAGAGGTTCTGACGGTTTTTCCGTTGTACTCTATCTTTCCGGATCTGAGTTCGGAATAGCTGTATCTGGCCATAGGCGTGCGCCCGCTGGGCAGGCTGTAGTCAAACATTTCCGCAAAGATCTCATCATCGGAAATCGAAGCTCTCCTTACCACGTCTTCGTTCAGAACCGGAAGCGGGACTCCGATTCCCAGAGCGAGGGATATCCCGTATCCGGTGAGATCAAGTCCGCGCACGTATCTGGGATCCATCTGTTTCATATCCCCGATAACAGCCAGGGTTCTGGCCCCTCCGACGGGAACCCCGTTGACCTCTTCGACATCGGTTTTGAACTGGGTTCCCTGCCAGGAGACGTATCCTTCTCCTCCGGCGAGGAATATTCTGGTTCCGATTCCGATCACGTCGCAGTGCGGATCGTTGAGAAGCGGGGAAAGCTGTCCCGCGGAGCTGTAAGTGGCGTTTTTCATCTTCGGAAGGAGCTTTCCCATGTAAGTGTAAATGGTTCTGCCGGACGTGTTGGTGGCGATACCGTAGTTCTGGTACGAGTTGCGGGGATTGAAGAGATAAGCTTCGTTGAGATCGTCCAGCGTGATGTATGTGTCCACGTCTTTTCTGACGTAGCAGTCGGTTCCGGGGCCCCATGCGCGCAGGTGGACCTTCTTTCCCGCTATGAGATCTTCTATAACGTGGGCTCCTCCGTATCCCTTCTGAGGATCTTCGGTCATCTGGGTGGCCCCGATGTATGTGTCCACGGCTGCCAGCCCTCCGTAGGCCTGGACGTCGTTCAGAAGGATGTTGGTCATTCTGATCGGAGGGGACGAATGTCCGAAATTCAGAAACGCGCCGGAAGAGCACATGGCCCCGAACGTTCCGGTGGTGATCACGTCCACCTCTTCAGCTGTTTTCTCCGCTCCCTTCTTTCTCACGAGATCTATAATCTCTTCCGCGGTGCAGACTACCGCTTTGCCGTGTCTGATCTTTTCGTTGATCTCTTCATAGGTTTTAGCCACTTTTTCGCCCCGGTCCGTTACGCAATATCGGAGCGTATCACAGCCGGCATTTAAGTAATTTCCAGACGTCCGGAAGCGCCGCGGAAGGAATATCAGATTCCGGCATGATAACCCGCAGAAAGAAAAACGCCGGTAAAAAACGGTTTATACCATCATTCTCAGTCCGGTATGCACATGAATATTCCGGAACTGACGGCATACGCCAAAGAGAAGTACGGCGCTGAGGAATCCGTATTCCCGGACGACAGTCCCGGATTATCCGTACTTATCAATCCCGGGACTCAGAAGTGGGCCGCCGTTCTTATCCGGCGGAAGGATCCCGCAACCGGAGAGGACGCGGAGTTCTGCGACATAAGATGCGGAAACCGTACCGGCGAAGATCCGCCGTTTATTTCCGCGCCTTACAGGATGAGCGGCGGCGCCTGGGTCGGCGTCAGAATGGGCAGCGGAACCGATCCGGAAACTGTCAGAAAACTGCTGGACAGATCCATGGAGCCCGAAAGGGACCGCTTCACCGTAATCCTTGACAATCCCGGAAGAAACCGGGGGATGACGTATCAGGAAACCCTGCTGGATTTTTCCGGAAGATCTCCGAAACCGGAAGACGGAAAGATTCCGGAGAGGATCCGCGCGATGATCTCCCTTTACGAGTACGGGGATTTTTCTTTCGAACAGAAATGCAGGAATTTCCTCATCCAGGGGAAGTTTATGGAGGATTACGAGGACGACTGCCCCTGGACTGGTGATTTCGTTCACTATTTCCCGACTTATCACGACCTGAGAATAGAGCAGCTCCGCGGTTATTTCACGTGGAGAACGGGCGTCCGGAAAGGAATATTCGCGGAAACTTCCGCATCTTTCGTTTACATTTATCTGTACGAGCTCCTGAACGGGATCGGAGTCTCGTCTCCGGAAGAAACGATCCGGAAAATGGCCGAGTTTGAGAAGGGGTATCCGGGTTCCGGGAAGGGGGATCTGAGAATCGCGGTAAACCTCCGGCGCTGGATGTTCGAATTCTCGGTTCTCAGGGAAATGGATGCCGAAACCGTCCGCGGATGCATGGATCCGGAGACAATAAGGGAGGACGGGATGCTGCTGCGGCTCATCCGCTGTCCGGATTTTTCGGACAAGGATATCTTCGAGGCTCTCTGCTTCTTTTCCGGCGGCAAATACGAGGATTCTCCCTCTGTGGCAAAAGATCCGGGTACCGCCATAACGGTTTTCGTCGGAGCCTGGAGGTCCGCGTGCGAAGGATATTCCGAATCAGGAAGAACGCTCCGGCAGCTTTGTTTCGGCAATCCGGAGGAGCACGTCTGGCATCCTCTGGACAACGCCGTATACTGCAGCGGAGACAATCAGCTTCCGAGGATTGTCGCAGTAAGCGGATGCAGGGAATACGAATGCCGGGGCGGATCCTGGTTCGAACGTTCCTACCGCTCCTCTTCGTCCGATAAAAAGAGGATCCAGGGTTTCATGCACGAGGCGGAGAGACAGCTCCGCATTTATCTGAAAACGGGCTCCAGACTGAAAGCGAGGAGCGGGGAGAGCTGGGCTGAAGAGTTCGTCTCTTCCGCGATAGCAGCGGACATGCGCCGGAAGGCGGAGGCGGCCAGACCGCGCGTTGAAATAGACTACTCGGATCTGGAAAGGATCAGGGCCGATGCGGATGCGACCTGCGGCAGCCTTCTCGCCGGAGAGGAAGACGAAACACCCGAAGCGAAACTGCCCGCGGATGCGCCGGACGAGGCCGCAGGGGAAGATTCCGGACACATAAGAATTCTGAAAGCCGTTCTGAGGGGGGAGGACGT
>JAEEKU010000041.1 GCA_016282555.1 Methanomassiliicoccaceae archaeon | reverse complement strand
CTGGATTTCGGCGGCTGTTATTACTCTGACGGAAAATTCCGCGGACTGGGCTTTCCGTATGCACAGGAGGGCGCGGAGATGTTCTTTATCCTCCCCGCATCCGGCGGCACGGATATCCTCAGATTATGGAAATCGGAGTCCGCGGAGTACAGGGAGGATTTTCTCGGAATTCTCAGGAATTCCCGCGTCTCCGGATGCGTAAAGTTCTGGCTTCCGAAACTGGATCTGGCCGCGTCGTACGATCTCAAGGAGATTATGAAAACTGCCGGCAGAGACAATCTGTTCTCCGATACCGTTCTGTTCAAAAAAATCATAGACGGATGCCCTCTCTACGTGGACGGGGCGAAGCACGAATCGAGGATAACCGTGGACGAGGACGGGACCGAAGCGGCAGCCGTCACCGAGATCTGCATGGCTCTCGGGGCCTGCGCCCCGGACAGGTCTTCCCCGGTGGAATTCCGTTGCAACGTGCCGTTCATTTTCGTTCTTTCGTACAGGGGAATCAGTCTTTTCGCCGGATACGCCGGGAAACTGGAGAACGCGGAGGACGGCGGCTCCGGGAAAACCGGAAAAATGAGACGAGGGGGAATTCCTGTAAGATCGATCGAGATTCTTCCCGGGGTCAGAATTACTTCCGACAGGTGCCTCATTCTGGACGAAGGCCCCACTATGGTTCTCGGGGATCTTCATCTGGGATACGAGCGCGCTCTGGAGAACGAGGGAGTGTATCTTCCGAGAATCAACACGGATTCGATAAGGGAATCCCTGAACGAGATTCTCAGCAGGTACGAGCCGTCGAGGATCGTTCTCCTCGGGGATATAAAACACGATTTCAAACGCTCCGGACGGGAGGAGAGGGGCGAGGTGAGGAAGATAATCTCGCTTCTGAGCGAAGCGGCGGAAGTCATTCCGGTCAAAGGAAACCACGACAATTACCTTCAGAACGCGATCAGCGATCTCGGTCTGGCCGCTGTGGATTATGCTGACATAATGGGATACAGGCTCGAGCACGGCCACCAGGATTCCGGAGCGAGGCCGGTCATAATCGGCCACGAGCACCCCTCGATCCGCATTCCCGGCTCGGTCGGAGGCAGCCTCAAGATACAGTGCTTCGTCCATTCCAGATCCGGAGGGGTGATAGTCATTCCTCCGTTCAGCCCGTTCGCTTCGGGAAACGATCTGGTTCTGGACGAAAAATGCCTCATGGCGCCCGCTCTTAAAACTTCCGATTACGCGAACGCGGACCTCTACGGAGTGACAGAAATGGGGATAATGAGGCTCGGAACCCTCAGAACGCTGTCGGAAGTCAGCCTGTAAATGGATGGATTATCTGTACACACATCTCTCCGGATGTATGGATTTAATTGACGGGATGAATTTTTCAGCGGAATAAAGGCAATAATAACATGTTTACGGCGGCTCCGCGGTTAATCTCTTTAAATATTATGACTTTGATGTACGGCTGAGGAGAAAGTAAATGTCGATAACTCCCAGAGACAGAGTACTTGCAGCAATGAAAATGGAATCCCAGGACAGGCCCCCTGCGGCAATCTTCACGCAGTCCGCCACCCTTTCCCAGATGGAAGCTTGCGGAGCAGCCTGGCCCGAGGCCCACAAAGATGCTCAGCTCATGGCTAAACTCGGAGCGGCCCAGGCTGACTACGACGGATTCGAGTGCGTCAGGGCTCCCTTCTGCCTTACCGCGGAAACCGAGAGGCTCGGAGCGACCGTCCTCGTCGACAAGAGAGACGCGAACCCCATGGTCAAGAAGCACCCCTTCACGTTCGACCCCATGGAAGGAAACTACGACGACCCCGCGGCCGTCCTTATGTCCCCCGAAGAGTTCGTCCAGGGCGGAAGGCCCGCAGAAGCCATCAAAGCCATGGGACTTCTCAAAAAATCCCACGGAGAGAACTATGCCGTCGTCGCCGGAAACACCGGACCTTTCACCCTCTGCGGAAACCTCGTTTCTGCCGAGAACATCGTTTTCGGAATGATGATGGATCCCGATCAGGTCGACAAATGGGTATCTGCAGTCAACCCTATCGTGAAAGCGTACACCAAAGCTCTCCACGACGCAGGCGCAGACGTCGTCCAGTGTTCCGAGCCTTCCGCGTCCGTGGATATGCTCGCGCCCGACATGTTCGATGTCGCTTCCGGTAAATTCGTCCGCGAATCCCTCGCGCCCAGCGCAGACAAGTACACCGTGCTCCACATCTGCGGTGACACCACCCAGATCCTCCAGCACATGGTCGACACCAAAGTCACCGGTATCTCCATCGAAGAGAAAGTCGACTCCTACAAAGCTGTCGAGCTCGTCGGCGGAAAGACCGTCCTCGTCGGAAACGTCGGATCCGTGAGGCCTCTCTTCCAGGGAACCCCCGCTGAAGTCGTCGAAGGCGCGAAACGCTCCGTCGATGCCGGATTCAACGTCATCTCTTCCGGATGCGGTATCGCAGTCGCGACTCCCGACGAGAACATGAAAGCGTTCTCCAAAGCTGTCAAAGGCGAGTGATTTTCTATCGTCCCCTCCGGGGGACCTTTTTCAAACCCTTTTCCTTTTTTTTTTTGCATTTTTCATTCTGCGCGAAGTCGTCATGTTTTTCCGGAATCCGGCGCATTTCCGCTCCGGATCGGAGGGCCAGAGCCAGTATGTCGTTGTCATGAAAAAATTATTACTTAGAGTATACTCATACTGGATAATAAGTGCCAGTAGAAAAAGTATTAAATATTGATTATGTTGCGCTTTCGTGTAAAACGGATTTTCCCGATTTTTCCGAAAACACGATTTAATTTCAAAAAAACCGATTTTTAATGTTTTTAGTAGGGTTTTATATTTGTTGACCTGTTAGACCGGTTTGCAAGGGGTGTGCGGGATTCCGAGAGGAGTTCTGCATGATATTATTAAAAGGAGGTATGAAATGCCAAAATACGAGGACGTAATCGACTTGTATGACGACAACGGAAAACGCATCGCCAAAGATATTCCGTTGGAGGCTATCAGTCCGTTGCGCAACAATGCGATCAAAGAGATCGTGTCCCTCACTAAGAGGACTGTCGCAGTCAGCCTTGCCGGAATTGAGAAAGCTCTCAAGACCGGATCCATGACCGGCGGCGGAGTAATCATCCAGGGTAAAGAGCTTGACCTGCCCATCGTTGATTCCGCCGACAAGATCGCAGCCGCTATTAAGGAAAAAGTCCAGGTTTACGACGGAGACGGAACTGTCGTCAAAGTCAAAGGAAAGAACATCGTCGTTGTGGTTCCCGAAGAGAGGATGAACGCCGGTATCGAGTACACGACCGGATTCACCGCAACCGCAGCGGCCACCACCGAAGCCATCATCGATCTCTTCGATGTCCCCATGTACAAAGCCAACATGGTAAAGGCAGCGGTCTGGGGAAGATACCCTCAGACAATCACATTCCAGGGCTCCAACATCAAATCCATCCTCGAGGTTCCCCAGAACAACGAAGGTGCAGGATTTGCCCTCAGAAACATCATGGCAAACCACGTCGTTTCTCTCGTTAACAGAAACGCGATGCAGGGTGTAGCACTCTCCGCCATTTTCGAGCAGTGCGGATCCTTCGAGATGGGAGATGCAGTCGGAAACTTCGAGAGAGGCGCCCTCCTGTCCTTCGCTTACGAAGGCCTCAACGCCAACAACCTCGTATACTCTCTCGTCAAGAAGAACGGAAAGACCGGAACCGTCGGATCCGTTATCGAGACCCTTATGGGAAGGGCCATCGACGACGGAGTCATCCACGTGAAGAAGACCCTCCCGTCCGGATACAAAGTTTACACCACCGACGATCTCCCCCTCTGGAACGCCTACGCGTCCGCAGGAATGGTCGCCGCTGTCATGGTGAACATCGGAGCTGCAAGGGCCGCCCAGGGTGTTCCCGGAACCATTCTGTACTACAACGATCTTCTCGAGCACGAATCCGGTCTCCCCGGTGCGGACTACGGAAGATCCGAAGGTGTCGGAGTAGGTATGTCATTCTTCTCCCACTCTATCTACGGCGGAGGAGGACCCGGTCTGTTCCACGGTAACCACGTCGTTACCAGGCACGCCAAAGGTGTCCTGATCCCCGCAGTTACTGCCGGTAACTGTCTGGACGGAGGAACCCAGACCTTCTCCGCAGAAGCTACCTCCGGTCTCTTCAAAGAGGTTTTCGGAGACATAGACGCATTCAGCAAGCCCATGCAGTTCGTTGCAGCCGAGGCTAAGAAGGTGAAAAAGAAACTGTGAGGTCGTCTGATGACAGCGTCTACCAAACCGACAGCCGAATACGCAGGAAAACCTCTGCCCGAGGTTCAGATTATCACGAACCGTCTTCTCAGCGCCGATACGACCGAGAAACTTCTGAACGCTCTCGATGTCATTCCCGACATCAGACAGATCAATATGACCGGCGAAAGCCTTCCGAAGATCATCGGCAACGGTCCGGGAAAAGGACTGGAAAACAACCATTCTGAAAGGAAGATAATCCATGTCGGCGGAAAAGAGGTCGAGCTCCGCTATCTGGTCGGAGGATTTTACATCGAACTCGAAGTCGATGACGAAGAGGTTCTCGATGCGAGGCTCGATCAGATCAAGGCTGCCTGCAACGAGCACATAGAGCACGGTTATACCATGCAGGTAGGTAGATACTCGAAATACAGACCCACACTTCATGATTATAGGAGTGCATAAATATGGCATACAAGAGACAGTTCTATCCTGGCGAATCTGTTCCTGCTAAAAACAGGAGGAGATACATGGATCCCAAGTACAACCTCAAAAAACTCCGCGATGTCTCTCAGGACGACGTCGTGAGGATCATGGGACACAGGAACCCCGGAGAAGATTACAAATCCATCCACCCCCCGATCGAGGAAGGAAAAGAGCCCGACTGCCCTATCAGAAAACTCGTCGCTCCCATCGAGGGTGCAAAGCACGGAGACCGTATCAGGTACATCCAGTTCACCGACTCCGTCTACTTCGCTCCCATCTCCCCCTACCAGAGGGCCTGGATGTATCTCTCCAGATACAGAGGAGTCGATACCGGAACCCTTTCCGGAAGGCAGATCATCGAGGTCCGTGAGAGAGACCTCGAGCGCATGGCCAAAGAGAT
>JAEEKU010000040.1 GCA_016282555.1 Methanomassiliicoccaceae archaeon | reverse complement strand
GTCGGAACCGAGTCCGGATCCAGACTGTAAAAATTCCTTCCGGTGGGCAGAACATCCGCCGCCCCGCGTGTAGGCGCGCCGGACGGACCCGGCTCTATGTACATCCCGCCGGCTCCGGCGATGAGATTGTCGCGTTCGTCCGCGAATCTCATGATGTTCGGAACCAGAGTCCCGCATACATACGACACAGATTTCACAAGATCCGGCGCTGCCGCGATCCCCGCGGATGACAGATGCGCGACGGTTCTTTCCGCATCGAACCCGTCGTTTCTCATCCATTCCAAAAGTTCCGTCAGTCTGTCGTCCGACGAGCAGGCCAGCTCCGAATTCAGTTTTCCGTCCCCGTTCACGGCGGAAGGATCGGAGCGCAGCTCTCTGAGATCCAGTCCGGAAGCTGATGCGAAAGCGTCCCTCAGAGACGGTATTTCCCCGTTCGGGACTCTGGTGAGGGAATAAATCATCTCGGTGAAATGGATTCCGGAGGGGATCCTCCCGAGAATGTGCATATCAGTGCGGATCAGAGCGTCCTTCACGTCCTCCAGATACCCGTGCAGTTTCACGACTTCGTCCCTGAAATCGTCCGGATCTCCCTCGAACCCTATATCTTTAAGAAAACTGTGCTTCTCCGCCGCCTCATAAATGCTGCGTACCGACTCCCTGATATGATCCTCGTCCATCTGGCTCCGGTGCTTCAGATAATCCTGGATCTGGACGTTTACTTCGTCTATCTCGTCGTAGGTCCCGCCGCGCGACATCGCCGGAGGCATGTATCCGATCAAAACCGATTCGGTCCTGCGTTTAGCCTGGATCCCTTCCCCGGGATCGTCGATGACGTACGGATAAAGATTGGGGATTCCGTTCAGTATCACGTCGGGATCGCATTTTTCAGACAATCCGGCGTTCTTCCCGGGAAGCCATTCCAGAGAACCGTGCGTCCCCATGTGGAAAATCACGTCCGCGCCGAAGACCTCCCTTATCCACCTGTAATACGCGAGATACTGATGCTGGGCGAACATCACCGGATCGTGGAGATCCTTTTCCTGTCTGGCCATCCATCCCCTCGAGGGCTGGTATCCGATGAACACGTTGCCTTTCAGCAGGCCCGGGATCACCACTTTCCCCCTGTTCACGCAGATATCTCCGGGGGGCTCCCCCCACTGCCGGATCATCTGCTCCCGGTCCCAGAGCGGAACGGAGGAGAACGTCTTTCCGTACTCTTCCGGAGACAGCAGATCCGCGGCCCTTTCCTCCACGGTCTGCTCGGACATGTTCTCGAGATCGTTCGTCACGTTATCCAGTATCTCGGAGATCAGCTCTCTGCCGTTTTCGGGGACGCCCTCCACGCCGTATCCCAGAGACGAGAGCTTTTTCAGAAGATCGGCGACGCTCTCGATCGTATCCAGACCTCCCGCGTATCCGATGTTGGCCGAATCGGGCTTGTACTGCCACATCAGTATGGCTATTTTTCTCCGGCTGACGGGAATGCGCCTGAGTTTTCCCCAGGATCCGGCCAGCGACACGATGTGGCGGATCCGATCCGGAACCGGACGGCTTCTCTTCCCGGAAGAGGAGCGGGGCCTGCAGGCGACCGGAACGCCGATTATGCAGCCGTCGAGTTCCGGGTACACGACATTGATCTGGATCGAATGCTTCGACAGCCCGATCTTATCCTTCTCGAAATCGCTGTACTCCCCCGGAACGGATATCCCGTATATCACCGGAACGTTCATCAGTTTCGTGAACGCCTGCTCCCGCGATCCGTCCCCGTATTCTTCGGAGACGTGCAGCCGGGTAAGCGCGATCAGGGAATCCGCGAGCGGTTTTCCGTCCCTGATGAAATATTTCTCCATAATATCCGGCACGGTCAGCCCGCCGCCTCCGATGCTCCTGGAGAAGAATACCGGAAGGGCGTTCATCCCCTGTCTCTCGATTTCGGCGATTACGGAATCCACCGCATCCAGATCGCCGTAGATGCAGGATCTGGCGTTAAAGAACACTCCGACGGTAACGCTATCCTCCCGGAAGCGGGAAAGCAGAGCGTCTTCGGACGGATTGTCCGGGAGTGCGGGGTGATAGATTCCGTGATACCGCGGCCGCACGGGAGGCGCCGGAACGAAGGAAGCCAGGCCCGTCCTGCTGATAAGCCATTTCACGGACTGCTCGTCGTTCTCGGGGCACATCATCTGCGCATAGCTCATGAACTCCGCGTATTCCTCGTCGCTTCCCTTGAAAAGATGCCTCGTAAGCTGCAGAGCGTCTTCGTTCTCCGAAAAAACGACCGGAAAACCTTTCGCCTCCGAAAGCGCCCTCTCGTATTTTTCCCAGCTTTTGAAACGGGCGAGGCCCGTCGCGCTTCTTATATAGATTATATCTGCGGAGGCGGTTTTATCCAGAAGGCTGTGGTAGACGAGGACGTCGTCATCGGCTTCGTCTCCGGTGAATCCGGCGAAATCCAGATCCAGATCCGCTTCGCCGCAGGCTTTCCGGAACACCGCCTCCATCTGCTTCGGATCGTTCTCCAGAATGGAGATGAACACTGCCCTAAGAACTCCGCCCGCCATCCTTAATCCCCGATGATGCGGAATCGCTCATCAGGATATATAATCCGTCCATTGACCTTTACAGAAGCGAAGCGACGACTCCGGAGAACGTAACCGCGATCAGCACCGCCGCGATGCCCGCCCAGAACCGGTCGCCAGACAGAACCAGCGAGAGAAAAGTCACCAGAACGCCTATCAGAGGCGAGATTACGAGCAGAAATATTCCGGAGTACAGCACTCTGTCACCGTTTCCGGTAACCGAGAGTATGAGCCCCGCGACGGTCAGCACGATGCCGAGAACGACGCTTATGCGGAGAGCCATGGCGGTGGAGCGGTTCGTATTCACAGTATCCCTCCCGCCTGAATAAGAACACGGACGGCGACAGCGATCAGAAGCGCCGAGAAATATTTTCTGAGATGCTTCGTCCTGACTCTGGACGCGATAGCCGAACCGGCGAGGGATCCCGCGAATGCCCCCGCGGCTATCCCCGCGGCGTACTCCAGCAGAATCTGTCCGGACAGGAGATAGGTTATCGCTCCGGAAAATGCGGTGATGCCGATCATGTAGCTGCTGGTCGGGCTTGCGACTTTGATAGGAATGTGCATATAGAGATTCATCAGCGGAACTTTCACGGCTCCGCCCCCGACCCCGGTCATGGACGAGATCATTCCCGCCGCGGTGCACAGGAGCATTCCGCCTCTGACGTTCTGGACTTCGTACGCGGAATCCCTGCCGCCGTCGTCTTTGTAACTGAAGACGAACCTTCCGGAAGCGTTCTCCGCCGGAGCGATAACCTTCTCCGGATCGAGGATCATTCTGGCGGCGCTGTACAAAACGACCGCCGAAAAGATGCACATCAGAAGCCAGTCCTCGAGATATGCAGCGAGCGCCGCGCCTATGACGGCTCCGGCTGCGGTGGTTATCTCCATTAGCAAGCCCAGCCTGACGTTGGCGCTTCCCCGGTCCACGAACACTGTGGAAGCGCCGGTGGATCCGGCTATGATTCCGACGAGGCTGACGGCCACGGCTTCGGCCGGAGCGAGACCGAAAACGAGCATCAGAACGGGAACGAAGATAAAGCCGCCTCCGAGCCCGAAAAGCGCCCCCAGCACGCCGGCCGCCGATCCCGTCAGCAGAAGGCCGGAAAGAATCAGCAGTTCCATGCGCCGGGTTATGTGTCTCCGTATATTACCGTTTGCAGAAGCGATAGTTTTTTTTATTCTTCTCTGCGTCGGACCGGCGTGACCACCCTTCTCCTGAGATATGCCGAAATCGGAATCAAAAGCGAGCCCGTCCGCAAGAGGTTCGAAAAGCAGCTGAAAGACAACATACTCTCGATGCTGGCCTTCGACGGAGTGGAGGCTATAGTCAGCAGAAAGGGCGCCAGATTCTACGTCGAGACTTCGGATAAAGAGAGAGCGGTGAACGCGATCAGAAGAGTGTTCGGAGTGGCGTCCGTATCGGCAGCTGAGATGTGCTCATCGGATCTGGAGGAGATCTGCAGGTTCGCCGCGGAGTATTCCAGAGGAAGGCTCTCGGAAGGGCAGTCTTTCGCGGTGGACGCCCGCAGGGAGGGAACCCACCCGTATACCAGCATAGACGTGGCGAGGGAAGCGGGTTCGGCAATATTCCTGGCCAACGAGCATCTCGGAATAAAAGTCAACCTCACCAGCCCCGATGTCAGATTTTACATAGAGGTGCGCGACAACCTGGCGTTCTTCTTCAGCGAGATAATCCCGTGTCATGCCGGGCTTCCGATAGGGACCCAGGGAAAAGTCGTCGCGGACGTCGATGATGACCGCGGACTGGTCTCCGCATGGCTGGTCATGAAAAGAGGGTGCAGAGTGCTGTTCCGCGGAACAGGAGATCTGGAATCCCTCAGGAGATACGATCCGGATATCCGCGAATGCAGCGATAAGAACATAAAATACGCGCTCGCCTGCGTCCAGGGGAGATCCCTGAACGATCTGAAGGGATTCGATGCGTCCGCATACGATCTTCCGGTGTTTTTCCCGACGATCGCGATGAAAGACGAAGAAGTGAAAGAGATTGCCGACGGAATAAGACGCGGTTTTTGAAAAAAAAAGGTTTGCCGTCCCGGGGACGGCGTGAAAATCACTTGATTCTCCTGTTGTTCGCTCTGACAGAAGGTCTGGCTTTTTCCGCACCCTTTCCGGTGTGCCTCATTCCGCGTCCTTTCTGTCCGGCGGAGGTCTTTCCGCGGTAAACACGGTTCTTGCTCGTGTTGTTGCAGATCCAGTTGATCTTCTTGTCCGCTTTGATGACGGGGTGCGCGGGATCGACAAGGATAACCTCGTACCATTCCCTCTGTCCGTCCGCTCCGACCCAGTAGGAGTTGAGAACCTCGAGGTTCGGATATCTCTTCGCAGACCTCTCCTCGGCCATCCTCTGGAGGCTCTTTCCGACGGTAATCTGGTTGATTCCCTTCCTCTTGGCTCTCCTTCCGGTTACGATGGCTCTCTTTCTGAAACTTCCCTTTCTGACTCTGGCCCTGACGATCACGTAGCCCTGTTTGGCTTTGTAACCGAGCGCTCTGGCCCTGTCCAGGCGAGTGGGTTTCTCTACGCGGCAGAAGTTCTCCTCTTTCCTCCACATGATGCGGCGCTCGTAGTTGAGCTCCTTCAGATAGGATTTGTTGGGGGAGTCCCAAGCCTCCGCGATATAACTATACATGCTTCTCCCGTTAACCGGGCGTGTTTCCTGAGTTTCTTCGCTCATATTATCACCTTTACGGATTCGCCTGACGGTACATTTCCGTTGCAGATCTGCGTCTGCAAACCTCTCCATCGTCGCTCTTTATTTAAATATTGCTCAGCAAAGATTCTCCGGCAGCTGCTTTTGAAACTGGAAACGGACTCTGAAAACAGAGTTAATCAATACGGC
>JAEEKU010000039.1 GCA_016282555.1 Methanomassiliicoccaceae archaeon | reverse complement strand
TCTCCGAACGACCAGTCGCTGATCGTCGCGGAGGGGTTGAAGTACACGCTTTCCATGCCGTTGATGATTCCGGGGTGCTTGATTCCCGCGACGTCCATCGCGTTGCAGAAAGCGTCGATCACGGATGAACCGAAACCGGAATACCACCCGTTGATGGAGCTGTCGTCGCCTTCGACGGAGTTGAGAAGCAGGAACTTGTAGAGGGCGGGTCCGAAGACGAGATCTTCGGGAACGGCGGAGTAATCCTGAGGCGCCAGCTGGGCGTATCCGTACTGGGCGTTGTCGATGTTCCATCCGGGAACGGCCGTGTATGCGGTGACGTCGATTTCTCCCATCCAGTCGAAGGCGGCGGTTTCGGCGTCGTCGTAATCGGATCCCTCCGCAAGAGAGATGCCGTACTCTTCGAGATCGGGGACTATGTATCCCATCGACCAGGACACGACTCTGTACCACGCGATCATCGCCGCGTCGGCGTCCGCGTATCCGCCGGTCACTCCGTCGTATACGAGATCGTAGTCAGCGACTGCGGGATAGACGCCTTCGTTGCTGATGCCCATCTCGGCTGCCGCGGGCCCGTCGACGTCGGGGTAGTTCTCGTGGGAGAGGATGAACACGGTGTCGATCGCGCCGGATTTGTGGGCGGGCTGATACGCTCCGCAGGGCGCTCCGAAGGAATCGCCGAGGTGCCATCCGTCCTCTTCGTTGTAGTTCCATACTGCCATCTGGGCTCCGAAATAGGTTCCGTCGGATTTCCACTCTCCGAACGACCAGTCGCTGATCGTCTGGGAGGAGTTGAAGTACACGCTTTCGGTATCATAATCGAACCCTATGTATTCGATTTCCGCGGTATCGAGAGCGATGCAGAGAGCTTCGACCGGCGATGTCGCCTGCGCGTAGTACCATCCGTTGATGGAACTGTCGTCGCCGCTGACGGTATTCATGAGAAGGATCTTGTAATCAACAAGGCACTTCAGAATACGCGAGTCGGGGTCGCCGGACTGGAAGAACAGCTTTCCGCGGAGACTGTCCGCGTCATTGACGGCGACGTTGCTCTCCATGAAGGTGATTCCCGCGAAAGCGGTGGGGGAAACGGACTTGAGAGAGGATCCGAACTGGACCGAGATCAGCCCGCTGCATTCTTTAAACGCGCTGGGCGAGATGGTCTTCAGAGAATCGGGAAGTTCGGCGTATGTGATGCTGTAACATTTGTAGAACGCGCTGGCCTTGATTATGGTAAGAGCGGTTCCGAAATGAATTTCGGAGAGTTTGGAACAGTAGGAGAACGCCCACTGATCGATCGTCTTGACTTTCTCAAGATAGACGCTTTCCAGGTTGGAGCAGACCGCGAACGCGTTCTTTCCGATGTACGTGACGAAGGGCGCTTCGACGGTCTTCAGGGCTTTGCACTTGTAGAAAGCCTTCTCGCCGATGGATGTCACCTTGAACTCGATACCTTCAAATAATACCGTTTCGGGGACGTACGCAGCCTTTATGCTTCCGATGTAGCCGGACACTTCGGCTTTGTACGGATCAACAGAGGTAACAGTGTACACGAGGGATCCGATGGGGAACTCGGTTCCGGGCATGATATCTAATATGCGGAAAAGATCGCCGTCGACGTTGGCGTAGGTGAATCCCCTGAGACTGTCCGCGCTGACGGGAAGAACGCTGCCGTCAAGGTCTTTGAAAGTCATGCTGAACGCTTTGGAATAAACGGTCTTGATTCCCATGGGGATCGAGATCTCGGAGATCTTGTTGCACTGGTTGAAGGAGTAGTTTCCTATGGCGGAGAGGGTGCCGGCCGAATCGGCGGTTGCGATCTCCGCGAGCTTGATGCACCTGTTGAAGGCGTACGAGCTGATCGTCTTCATGGAGTCTCCGAGATCGACCGAACTGAGGTTCTTACAGTACGCGAACGCCGACGATCCGACGGAAGTGACCGATCCCAGATCCGCGGATTTCAGCGATGCGCACTGATAGAACGCCTTGGAGGCGACGGAAGTCACGGAATATGACTCGCTTTCATACTCTACGGAAGACGGGATTACGACATCCGCGGGGCTTCCGGTGTAGCCTGTAACCGAGGCCTTCCCTTCGGAAGTCAGCGTGTAGATAAGCCCGTCTATCTCTATCCCGGCGAAGTCTCCCGGAGCCGCATCCGCGAAGGCGTTGTCTTCAGAGTCGCTGAACACCAGCACGCCTGCCGCAGATAACACACCGGCGAACACGATCGCCGACAGATAAACTGCAAAGTTTTTCATTTTTTATCACCTGGGTCCGGCGCTGACTTTCGGAGTTCTGGCCGGGCGCATTCTCCCCGGCGGCGGTTTCCCGGTCCGGCCGGAGGATACTGACAAATGAAATTACGCATTATATAATACCGCCCGTAAGCGCACCCGGCTGTATCCGGCATCGTCCCGGAAGAGCGCTTACGCTCCCTGATTATCCGGATTGTACCGGAAAAACAGAAAAATAGATATAGGAATCAGAGGCCGGAGATCACGGATCTGATTCTGCCTATTCCTTCCCGGAGCTGATCCTCGGAGGCGGCGTAGGAAATTCTGAAAAATCCCTCCCCTCCCGGACCGAAAGCGGTTCCGGGGGTGACTGCGATATGCCCCTCCCTGAGGAGAATCTCGCACAGTTTCGCGGAGGGGACGTCCCTGTTGTACTTCGGGAACACGTAGAAGGCTCCGTCGGGAACGCTGCACTGGAATCCGGGTATTTCGGACAGGAGATCCAAAACCAGATCGCGGCGCTTTCTGAACTCGGCGACCATGGCGATTTTGGAATCCTGGGGCCCGGTCAGAGCCTCCACCGCGGCCTTCTGAACGAAAGAGACGGCGCAGGATATGGAATGAGACTGCAGTTTGTTTATCGCGGAGATGTCGGCCTCCGGGGCGAGAGCCCATCCCAGCCTCCATCCGGTCATCGCGTAGGATTTGGACAGCCCCGATACCACGATAGTGTTATCGAAGACGCCCGGAAAAGATGCGATCGAGGTATGCCTGTTCCGGTAGACTATGCTGGAGTATATCTCGTCGGAGAGAATCCTGACTCCTCTGGACACGGCGATGTCCGAAATCTCTTTCAGCACTCCGGCGGGAATCACGCAGCCGGTGGGGTTCGAGGGGGTGTTGATTATGATCATCTTCGTCTTCGGGGTGATCGCGGCCTCCACGGCGGCTGGATCCGGAACGAAGCCGTTTTCGAAACTCAGAGGCACGTACACCGGGACGCCTCCGGCCAGGCGGATGCACGCTTCGTATGATACCCAGGACGGATCGAAGAGAATCACTTCGTCGCCGGGATCGATGTAGGCCAGAGCGGTCATGAAGATGGCCTGCTTGCAGGGAGTCACCAGAACGTTGGAGGGCCCGCACGGAATCCCGTCCAGGCGCGCGGAGTCCGCTATAGCTTTGCGGAGCTCGGGAATCCCGGCCGACGGGGTATAATGGGTGAAACCCTCCCGGAGGGAGCCGCAGCACGCTTCGATGATGTTCTCCGGAGTGGTGAAATCCGGCTCGCCCATGGAGAGCGATATCACGTCGGCGCCCTCCGCTTTCATCTGGCTTACCAGATTGGATATTGCGATCGTACCGGATGCGGGTATTTCCTGAAGCCTCTTCGAAACCATGCAGACTCGCCTTCTGTCCGTGCCCCGATCCGGGAGCGTATAATAAAGGTTGCCCAAAAAGGAAACGCGTTCAGGACATGAGCTCCTTGAGTTTCCCGGCCGCGGCGGCGTCCCTTATCTCCATAGCCATCCTCGCGCCGGTGCTCAGCCCCGGATAGATGAGATCCGCGTACGGGGATCCGGATATGAACGGGTTGGTTCCGGCCACTATGCGGGTGGAGATCTCGAAAACCTTGAACTGCAGCTTGTCGCTCACCACGGTTTCGAGGCAGAACGGCCCCCACATCCCTCCGAAGAGCTCGTAGGATTTGTTCACGACCCTCTCCGCCATATCGAAGGCTTTGGGAAGGAGGGATTCGCGGATAACCACCGGAGTGTTCCCGGTCACCACGAACGAGGGGTTCAGGCCGTGGCGGCGGGACTCCTCGATGGATCCCAGCTTGTACATCTCGTCGATGTTGCTCTCGTCCCTGCGGTCTATGGAGAGAAGCTCCAGCGTTCCCCCCTGCTCGCAGCGGTATCCGTCGGTTTTGAGGGGATCGTAGAAGAAGTGCATGTAATATCTCGTTCCCAGGCAGTATTCCTGCATGGTGTACGGCTTGGTGTTGTCCACGGCCATCTTGAAGTCCATGTAGTCCCTCGCGATGAAATATCCGCTGCCGCCCTTGGCGCCGTGATATTTGACCATCACCGGCTCGGAGATCTCTCTGGCATCGGTTATGAGCTTGGGCATGGGGACTCCGGCGGAGGTGATCCACTGCCTCTGCTTGTCGCGGTCTGATTCCCAATTGAGAACCGCGCGGTTTCCGTAGGACGGGACCTCGTATTCCGAGAACCTGCGGGAGCCCATATACTCGACGAACGAGCCGTGGGGAATGATGATGACGTTCCTGTCGTGAAGCTCCCCGATGCGCTCCTCCATCTCGTCGAAGTCGGAGTATTTTATGATCCCGTCCGGCTTCGCGAGGGGAAACGCGTCGTAATACTTCGTGCTGTGGGTGATCGTCAGGCCAAGAGTCTTGAATCCCATTTTCCTGGCGCCGTGAAAAATCTGAAGGGACGAATGGGAGCACAGGGTCGCAATGGTAAGATCTGCCGGATCGTAGCCGTCCAGAATCTCGTCTATTCTGCTCTTTGGAACCATAGACTATTATTGTTTTCCCGATAATAAAGATTCCCTTCGTTCATGCCGTGAAGCCGATCTCTCTGTCCCTGTAAGAACCGGCGGAGATCCGCGTTCCGATTTTTGTATTGAAAAATTTACGTGCTTTTACGCATATTTTTCAAATACGTTCCAGACAGTCTCTGTCCAGCATAAAGTCGAGTATGGACATGATGCATATGCCGTTCTCGGTATAGTGCTTCGGGACGTCCGTATTCACCAGGATCATCTTCCCGAATCCGTCTCTTATGCGCAGCAAAGATGCTTCTTCCTGTTCCAGTTTTCCGGGGTCGTCGATTCCCTCTGCCACCTGGATATAGAACCTTTCGAACGACCTGTTCACTACGAAATCCGTTTCAAGGGTGACCGTCATATTGGCTCCGCCTATCCGTTTGCGGTAATCCACGCGGCCCGTATCCACGCTGTATCCCCTTGTTATAAGCTCGTTGTACACGGCGTTTTCGATGAGCACGCGGATCTTCATCTCCCTGAAATTCAGAACGGCATTCATAAGACCCAGATCTTCGAAATAGTACTTCTGCTGGCCGTTGATGATTTTTCTTCCCCTGATATCGAATCTCTTCGATTCTTCAAGCAGGAAAGCATCCCTGAAGAATCCGATGTACCTGTCTACCGTATTCCTTGACATCGTTTTTCCGGGATAGGTGTTGGCGATGTTCGTCGGGTTGGTGAGACAGGCCGAACATGAAGCCATCACTTCAAGCAGGCGCATCAAATCTCCGGAATCTCTGATTCCGTTATGCTCGACTATGTCCTTAACGTATGTTTCGGAGAGGAGTTCCTTCAGATAGGAGTCTTTGGACGGACGATCGTCGAATAACAGCGTCATCGGCATCCCGCCGTGATGCAGGTACTCCGTCCATGCGTCTCTCCTGTCCCCTCCTGCGGAACGATAGTACTCCGCAAACGAAAGCGGATGGGCTCTGATCTCGCGGCCCCTGTCTCTGAATCCCGACAGTATGTCTTTGGACAGCATTTTCGAATTGCTTCCGGTGACATAGAGGTCGCAGTCGTCCATCAGATCGAGAAGCACATCGTAGAAGGTCAGGCGATTCTCTTCCGTCCTGACGTTTACGGGCAATGCGGGATTGTCTACGGGTACGGAGAACTGTATTTCATCGATAATCACGTAGCATCTGCCTGTGCGTTCCGAGATCTTGTTGCGGAGATATTCGGCCATCATGAGGGGGTTGCGGTATCCGGCATTGGAGATCCTGTCTAAAGCCAGGTAAACAATATTTTCCTCCGGAACCCCGTTTGCAGCGAGCCAGTCGGGGTACAGCTTCTTCACCAGGTATGTCTTTCCGGATCTGCGGAGGCCGGTAATCACTTTCACGAGCCCGTTGTCCCTGGCTGCAATGAGTTTGTTCAGATATTCCGGACGTTCAATCTCCGCAGTACCGCCCCGGAGAATGAATGGGCCGGCGGTTAAAATACATTTTGAAAAATTAACGTGCTTTTACGTATATTTTTCAAAAATGTACAAAGTCTCCGGGAGAGACCGTGCGTTTTGAATGCGGTGAAACCGAACTGCGTGCAGCCTTCCGATAAAAACAGAGGACGAAGCGGTCTGATGACGGCGATTTATCTGCGCGGATGCCTGTGCCGGCCGGAATATCCCACATTCGGCGGCCCTCCGGCATCCCTTAAATAGTGTCAAACGATCGTACGGAGCGCCGTATATACGGTACGGAGTCGATACCATGGACAAAGAAGAACTGACACCCCTTCTGGAAGAAATAAAAAGGGTGCTTAACGACAAAATCGACGAAGAGACTCTGAAAAGCGAGCTGGACAAATACCTGAACGAATACCACGTGGATAAAGAGGCCGCCCGCAGGGGCATCCTGCGCAAATACGGAGCGATAGACAGCTCCGCCGTATTGAGCGGGACCGTTCTGAAAAAGATCGATACCCTCACGGGGAACGAGCAGAACGCGGATATAATCGGAAAAATCGTCTCCTCCGAGCGCAGAGCCGCGGGCCAGAACGGCAGGATCGTGATCTCCGGAGTGCTGGGGGACGAGACCGGGACGGTGCAGTTCACAGTATGGGAGCCGGGAGACAGCGAGCTCCCGCCGGGATCGGTGTTCGCGTTCAGAAACTGCTACTGCAGGACCTGGAACGGGACCATACAGGTGAACGTCGGCAGCCGCGGGCGCATAGAGCCCATGGAGAGCGACATCTCCGTTAAAGAGACGGCCGCGTCGGTTCCCGCCGAGAAGAAAAAGATCGGATACCTCCGCGGAAGCGAGCAGAACGCCGAGATAACCGCCAGAGTCATGGAGTCCGAGAGGAGAACGGTGTTCTCGCGGGGAGAGAACAAGGAGATCATATCCGGAGTGCTGGGAGACGAGACCGGGACGGTCCCGTTCACGATCTGGAACTCTTCGGGGATAGATCTGGAGACGGGATCGGTATATGATTTCGCCGGGTGCTACTGCAAGATCTGGAGAGATCAGATCCAGCTGAACCTGGGAAACAACGGGACGGTATCCCCCTCCTCCGAAAACATCGAGGTCTCCGGGTACACGCCTTCCCCGAAAATCTCCGCCCCGGGGGAGAAAAAGAAGATATCAGAGCTCACCGGCAAGGAGAACAGCGTGGATCTGGAAGTAAAGATTCTCGCCTCCGATATAAGGACGGTGAACATCCGCGGAGCCCCGAAAGACATCATATCCGGAATAGCCGGAGACGAGACCGGGACGGTCCCGTTCACGATCTGGGAGACGGAGGGGCTGAAGATCGAGAAGGGATCGGCGTACACGTTCAGAAACTGCTACTGCAAAGTCTGGAACGATACCATCCAGATCAACATGAACCGCGGAACGGCGGAGCCCCTGGACAGGAACATAGACGTATCCGACAGGACCTTCATCGCGAATCCCGCCGAGTGCAAGGTGAAGGATATCCGCGAGGGGATTGGGAGCATATCGGTGAGGGCGTCCGTAATCTCATGCGAGAAGCGCGAGGTGGAGATCAAAGGGGAGACCCGCACCGTATGGTCCGGAATGCTGGCGGACGAGACGGGAAAGATTCAATTTTCGGCGTGGAAGGACTTCGGCATCAAGGAGAGGGACAGCCTGCTCATCGAGAACGCGTACGTGAGGTCCTGGAGAGGGATCCCCCAGCTGAATCTGGGAGAGCGTTGCGCCGTGAGCGCGATAGATTCCGATTTCGAAATACCCGCCGACGACGGAACCCCGAGAACCGTGGCGGACATCCTCATGAACGGCGGCGGGGTGGACATAACCATAAGCGGAACCATAGTGGACATCCGCGCCGGAAGCGGCCTGATAAAGCGCTGTCCGGAATGCAGGCGCTCCGTGCTGGGGGGCATGTGCCAGATCCACGGACAGGTCGAGGGGGTCAGCGATCTCAGGCTCAAAGCCGTGATCGACGACAGCACCGGAGCTATCGGAGCGGTGATCGGAAGGCAGGACACCGAGAAGCTGGCCGGAATCACTCTCAGCGAAACGGAAGCTCTGGCTTCCAGGCTGGGGGAGAGCGCCGCCCTGGCGGAGATAGCGTCCAAAGCGCTCATGCGCAAAGTCAGAGCCTCCGGGAACGTCATCGTGGACGACTTCGGGCCCAGCATAACGGTCAGATCCCTGGAGACGCTGAAAACGGATACGAAGGCGGAAGCCAGGAAACTCCTTTCCGAAGTGGAGGCGAATCTGTCATGAGCGACAATCCGTTCAGAAGCGGAGGCGATTACATGCCTCAGGAGACCCGCGGACCCGCGAGGCCGAAATCGAGAGAGACGGCGTGGAGGGTGTTCTCTTCGGAACTGAACGCCACGAAGCTGGAAATCAGAGCGGCAGAGGAGAAGATGCCGTCGTACGTCGTGACGCCCCTGGGCGCCAAGATAAACAGGATCCTCATCGCCGGAACCCTCACCGAAAAGGAGGACAGGGGAACCGAGGAAGAGCACATGTGGATCTGCCGCATAGAGGACACTTCCGGGCACTTCTTCGTGAACGCCGGGAGGTTCCAGCCCGAAGCGTCCGCGGCGCTCTCGTCGATGACGGTTCCCTGCTACGCGGCCGCCGTGGGAAAGGTGAGAATGTACACCAACACCGACGGCAGCACCGGGATCAGCGTCAGGCCGGAGCGCATCATCGAGATCGACGAGAGCACGTATCTCGACTGGGTTCTGGACACCGCCGTTTCCACCTGGGACCGCCTCAGGAATATGAAGAGGGCCTGCTCCTCGCCGGATACGGACGCGGAAGCTCTGATCAGAGCGGGCGTGAATCCCGCCGAGGCCGAAGGAATAATTTATGCTATAGACAACGACGATCCCCCCGACTCCGGAGTTTACCTGAGAAGCATCCAGAACGCTCTGAGAAGGCTGCTTCCCGGAGAGGACGTCGACTTCGGATTCCCGGACTCCGCCGGTTCTGAGCCTTCCGGACCCCCGGCGGGATCGCAGGAGAGCAGCGCGGAGAAGGAGGACATAATCCTGAGGCTGCTGGAGGAGCTGGATTCCGGAGGCCGCGGCGCCCCGAGGGACGAACTCGAAAGAAGAGCGGAGAGCATGGGGATCAGCAGCATAGATTTGGAAGAGATTTCGAACAGCCTCATGGACAAAGGCCTGGTCTACGAGCCGAACCTCAGGTACCTTAAACGCATCTGATCCGGACGGGGCGCCCGCTCCGTCCTTTATTTCCTTCCGAAAACCGCGGAGCCGTACCCGACCACCGAATCGGGATCGGTTTTCAGGGAATCGTACGAATCCGAGTGGAGCAGCATCTCCGGGGCGCCGCACATCTCCATCGCGACGGCCACCGGCCCGTATCCGCACATCGTTATCCTTTTTTCGCGGACGGTATCGAAAAGCTTCCCGGGATCGGAGGACATCACCGCTTTAAACACCTGGGCGTCGAGAATCTCCGCCCTCTCCTTCGGGATGTAATGGGAGAGATCCGTGGACGCGACGATCATGACATCCCTGCCCCTGCAAGCCTTCTCCAGAATTCCGGCGAGCCTCGAAGCCTCTCCGGGGGTCTGGCGGCCCATGATCACCGGGACGACGGCCGGATCCGGGTCTATGAACTGGATAAAAGGGATCTGGACTTCGATCGAATGCTCGAAGCGGTGGGCCTGCAGGCTGTCCGGGTAGTATTCCGACAGCTTTCCGCATATATCCGCATCTGTCCCGCATTCTCCCAGAGGAGTGAGAAAATGGTCAGAGCATATCGCCGTCCCTCCGGCGGTTCCGTAATGATCCGGACCTATTATCACATAGGCCTCCGGAAGCCCGTCCTCCTTCGCGCGGCGGTACGCGTGGGCGGCGTTCATCCCGGATGCCAGGTAGCCGGCGTGGGGGACCATGATCCCGGATATTTTTCTGTCAGATCCCTCCGGACCGGGCATTCCGGGGCCCAGAGGATGGGTGAAACAGTATGAAATGCACCGTCTCAGCTCATCGGGATCCGAAGGATAGAACCTGCCGGCGACTGCGGGAAATCTCATGAAAAAGGAAAAGGGTTTGAAGCGTAAAGGGTTTGCGAAACGATCTCAGACGAGCTTGGCTTCGAAGTCGTCGATTTCGTAAGTGTAGTCCGCGGGATCCTTCAGAGCGCCCCTGGCGACGAGGACTTCCCTGGCGAGAACCCAGTAGATGCAGGCGAGCGCGCGCCTTCCCTTGTTGTTGGTGGGGATGACGAGGTCCACGTTGCGGGTTTCGTTGTTGGCGTCGCAGAGAGCGACGATGGGAATTCCGAGGTTGAGGGCTTCGTTGAGAGCCTGCTTGTCCGCGGCGGGGTCTGTGACCACGAGGATCTCGGGCTCGATGAACACGGGGTTCGCGGGGTTGGTGAGGGTTCCGGGAACGAAACGTCCTGCGAAAGCGGGGGCTCCGATAGCTTTGGAGAACTCTCTGGCGGGCTTCTGCCCGTACTGCCTCGCGGAGACGACGAGGATGCGTCTGGGATCGTAGCGCGCGAGGAAAGCGGCGGCGGCCCTGATCCTCTCGTCGGTCTTCTTGACGTCGAGAACGTAAAGACCGTCCTGCCTGACTTTGTAAATGAACTCCTTCATGTCAGCGGATTTCTGCTGCGTTCCGATGTGTACTCCGGATGTGAGGTACGTGTCTTCCGGAACCAGGAGCTCGACTCCCGCCGGTATGCTGATATCATCATCTGCCATAATTAATACCGGGACTGGTCACAAACCTTTATTATTTAAAGATTTGCCGTCCCTTATTATTATAGTTAGTTATTACTCAAAAAACGCACGCGCGCGAGGATAAATGAACGAAAGAATACATTGATATACAATATCGTCCCGGTAAAACGTTCCGGAACTTCGCATCCCGCCGCCGTGGAACATCATAGCCCTGCGGAAACGCTCCTCGCCCATTCTCCTGCGGACGGCCTCCATGCGCTCGTCGGGATCGTCGGGAAGCCCGAGCTCCTTCGAGAATTCCCCTATAAGCTTATCCAGCATCGAGGACATCCGATCCCGCTCCTCGTCGGTAAGAACTTCGAACGCGCGGACGGCGTTGTTTTTAGGAGCCTCGGCATTGCGGCCTTTGTCCGTCAGCCTGACTATGATGCGTCTTCTGTCGTCCTCGGCCTGCGCGCGAACAACATATCCTTCCTCCTCCAGCCTGATCAGCGACTGGTTCAGGGACTGCTGCCTTATCCCCAGTATGACCGCCATATCGGCCGAGGAAGCTTCTCCCGCTATCTTCAGGAAAGCCAGGACGCGCCCCTGCCCCGCCAGCGGATCCATTCCCCCGCCCGTCTTCTCGGCGCGGGAAAGACGCATCAGGCGCGAGAGCTGGGCTATCTTCATCGGTAATTCCATAGAATCGGTGCCGCTGTTCATCTTCTCTCCGGCAGATAGCATCCAAACGATATAAAAAGGCCCATGACGGCCGGAATCTTCTCCGGATTCCGGACGCGCATGATTTAAACGTCATGCCGGGGCGTTTCCTGCCTCGGCATTTTCCGGATCAGAACATTCCGGGTCCGAAACCGGGTCCGAAGCGTCCGGGGGGAACGGGACCGCATGCGTGATGCCAGACGGCCGCTTTCTGGTGCAGCGCTTTCCTGCGCTCCGCGGGATCATCGGGAAGCCCGAGCTCCTTCTCGAATTCCGAATTCAGTTTGTCAAATATGGCCGCGAGCCGGGCGCGATCCTCTTCGCTGAGAGTGTCGAACACCTTCGATATCCTGCCCTGGGGCCTGTTCGCGGGGTCGAGTCCTTTCTCCGTGAGCTTTACCTTGCAGAGATGCTTCCTCTCTCCCTCTTCGCGGGTTATGAATCCCTCCTCTTCGAGCTTCGCGAGGGTCTTCCCGAGAGACCAGGGTCTGGCTCCGAGTATCATGGCCATATCCGCGACGGATACTTCCCCTGCGAGCCTGAGGAACGCGAGCACGCGGCCGGGCGACGCGCTGGGATCCGCCTCCCTCATCCTCTCCTCGCGGATTATGCGCATCATGCGGGAGAGATGCATTGCTTTCATAGTCAGCGCTCTGGAACTTGTGTTTTCGCACATTTCTTTACCTCCGGAAAAGTATAACAGGTACCTGATATAAAAATATTACAGTTACCTGTTGATTCTTGTTCCCAACCGATTCCGCAATTAAACCGGCGCGCACCGACAGATATTATAACCGGACCCCCTACCCCCGGACATGGACGAGCTCGTAACCTGCGCCGCAGCATTCTTCAGAACAACCGGAAAAGACGTCGCGACCGAGGAGGAGTTCGTCATGACCACATCCCTGGAACTGAAATGGATGCCGCCGTCCAAATCCAAAAAGCTCCTGAAGATTCTCGAGAGCAGGAACATAGTCGCGTCCAGAGGAGGCTACATCCGTCTCGCCCCCGGAACGGAGGTTTCCGACCTTCCGATAGCTTTCCGCCCTTCCCCGGATCTCATAAACTTTATCGAATCCTATGCTGAAAAGGAGCCGGAGCCCGCCCAGAAGGATCTTTTCCCGGTTCTGATGGAAGCGGCGGAAAAAGCCGGCATCGGAAAAAGAGACTTCATCCAGAGCAGCAACAGAATCCAGAAGAGCCTCGGCGTCGATATAAAAGCGGCCGGGCTTATAGCGTTAAGAGATGCCGGCGGGGACATCGGCCCCTACGCCGGCGATGTTTACAAGCAGATCTGCGATACGGATCTCACTCTTTCCTGATGAAATTGGCGAGAGTCATTCTCTTGCTTCCGGCCCCCGACCCGACCACCGCTCCGGACTGGACGGTTTCGGTGAGTTTTATGCCGAGAGCCTTTTCGATCTTTTTGATGATTTTGTCGTCCGGGATCAGGCTGTTGGACTCGATCTTGGCGATGATCCCTTTCTTCTCGAGGATGGAGGCCGCGAACTGCTCCTGATCCATGCCTTTGGCTTCGCGGGCGGCGCGTATAACCCCTCCGTAATCGTCCACGAGCTCCACCGAGGCGGATCCGGCGTAGATGTCTTTGGATTTCATCCTTCTCTCGCGCTTTTCCAGCCTCTCTTCGATGACGGACTGGGTAACCGGAGCGCCTTTGGAAGAGGACGCTCTGTAATCCTCTCCGAATCTGGAGCATCCGGGACAGACGTTGAGCCTGCTTCCTTCCACGATTACCGGTCTCGTCTGAGGAACCTCTTTGCCGCACATCTCGCAAATCATGATACTCCGATCATAAGCCAGTTAAAAAATCTTGGTAATGTCAAAGACACAGGACTCCTCTGCGGGCGCGCGGACCTTTTTCCCGCCGTTCCGAATAATATACAAAAATTTCCTGACAGTGCAACTTATTGTACGCTTCCAGGCGCTCCGACCTTTTCAATTCTTATATAAGATCTTACTTACCTAACCCGAGGAAAAATGACTTACGGCGAAACCGCAGAGGATGTATCCGGACTGAAAGCGAAGATTTCGTCTCTAGAGGAAGAGAAAGTCAGGCTGATGGAGGATCTCAAGTACGTCGAGAACGAGAAACGCAGCATCGAGAGCGAGAACTACAAGCTTCAGAAAGATCTGTCCAGAACTAAAAGGGAGCTCGAATCCATATTGTGCCCCCCGCTCATCATGGGATCCCTGAGAGAAGTCCTCCCCAACAGAAGGGCCGTCATCAAAAGCACCACCGGCCCGGACTTTGTAGTTTCCATTTCCAGTTACGTATCCAAGGAGGATCTCATTCCGGGTTCGAGAGTATCGCTCAACAAACAGACCCTGGCTATAATGGACGTTCTGCCCCCCAGCTTCGATCCGGTCGTAT
>JAEEKU010000038.1 GCA_016282555.1 Methanomassiliicoccaceae archaeon | reverse complement strand
GACGTCCCGGCTGCACGTGAAACGGGAGACCGCATACGCGAACACCGCTGCCGCCGCCGCGGAAACCGGGCAGGAGAAACGGGCGGCGAGTTCGGACAGCCTGAGAGTGCTTTCCGCGACCCCCGGCCGGCCCCCGCAGTCCGGATCCAGAGGAAACGGGCTTTTGTCCGTATAATCTGACAGAAGGTCATCGAAATAGCGATCGCGGGTCATGATGCGTCATGCCGTAATTGATTTAATAATATGACTTAAAAAGTCCCGGAAATTCTGACGCTCCCGGATCCGGCACGGCCGTACCGGGCCAGGTGTAACCTTAAAAACCGCGGATTAAGGCATTATACGCGCGCCCCTTCCGCGGCAACACGCCCGTCAGAGGGTGCACAGCCTGCAATGGGTGTTGGCGCATACAGGGTTGTCGATCTTCCATTTCAGAGCCCACATCTTGAGTTCGCGGACAACCCCCATGAGTTCCCTGCTCGCTTCTGTGAGGCGGTACTCGCTCTTCATCGGCACGCAGGACGTGTCCACTCTCCTCTCGACCAGCCCTTCCGCCTCCAGCTCCCTGAGGCGCTCGGTAAGAACCTTGGCTGTCACCTCTTTCATGGACCTTTCTATCTCCGAGAATCTCTTCCACTCCGGCCCTTTGCTCATCTCGTGCAGTATCAGGACGGTCCATCTCTTCGAAAGGTAGTCCATTGTCTTGTAAACGGTGCACATCTTGTCCATGGTTTCCAAGCAGAAAGTGGCGGTATTTATAACATGGTATCTTTTAGAAACCTGCCGCTAGGCGGGAAGACGATCAAAATGCTATGCAGACAGTGCGAAGAGACGATTGCGGGAACAGGCTGTGTGAAGAGAGGGGTCTGCGGAAAGACCGGGGAACTCGCCGGGAGCCAGGATATTCTTTTAGGGACCCTCATAGAGCTTGCTGCCTGCGGAATAAAGGGAGAAGACGCCGATGAGATCATGGTCGACGGCCTTTTCATGACCCTCAGCAACACCAATTTCGACAAAAAGGCCGTAGACGGCCAGACTGGGAAAGCGAAGAAGCTCATCGGGAAGGACGCAGAAATCAGATGCAAAGACGTCCTCTCCCTCGACAGAAACGAAGACCTCAGGTCGCTCAAGGAGCTCCTGCTGTACGGGCTGAAAGGGATGGCCGCATATTATCACCATGCGCGCATCCTCGGCGCAAAGGACGAGGCCGTCATGGAATTCATAAGAAGAGGCATGGCCTCCCTTGCCGAAGACAAGACCGCCGATGAGCTTATCGCCCTCAATATGGAATGCGGGAAGACCGGAGCGGCCTGCCTGGCTCTGCTGGACGAATCCAACACCGGAAAATACGGCGTCCCGGAGATCACTCAGGTAAGAACCGGCGCGGGCAAGAATCCCGGGATCCTCGTCACCGGACACGACCTGAAAGATCTGGAATTCATTCTGGAGCAGACTCAGGGCACCGGCATCGACGTGTACACGCACGGAGAGATGCTGACGGCCAGCTCCTATCCTGCGTTCAAGAAGTACAAAAACCTCGCCGGAAACTACGGAGGCGCCTGGTACAAGCAGAAGGAAGAGTTCGAATCCTTCAACGGGCCCGTCGTCGCGACCACCAACTGCGTCCTTATCCCGAAGGACTCCTACAGGGAGAGGCTCTTCACCACCGGAACCGCCGGCGTGGAAGGAGTGAAGCACATCGGTCCGAAGGACGGGAAGAAGGACTTCTCCGAAGTCATAGCCATGGCCAGGAGCTGCCCTCCGCCTTCCCAGATCGACGATGTCTCTCTGACGATAGGCTTCGGGCACTCCCAGGTGCTCGCACTGGCGGATAAAATCGTCGATGCGGTCAGGACCGGAGCAATAAAGAGGTTCGTCGTCATGGCTGGATGCGACGGGCGCGAGAAGGAGAGAACGTACTATACCGAGTTCGCTCAGAGCCTTCCCGGGGACACCGTCATCCTGACGGCGGGATGCGCCAAGTACAGGTTCAACAAGCTCGATCTCGGAGATATCGGAGGAATACCGCGCGTGATCGATGCGGGACAATGCAACGACTGCTACTCCCTGGTGGTCATCGCCGGTGCGCTGGCGAAGGCCTTCGGCACTGACATAAACGGCCTGCCGCTGTCGTTCAACATATCCTGGTACGAGCAGAAGGCCGTCCTCGTGCTGCTGACGCTGCTCAGTCTCGGCGTGAAGGACATAATGCTCGGGCCGAGGCTCCCCGGATTCGTCACCCCCGGCGTGCTGGACGTCCTCGTGAAGTCTTTCGGGATCAAAGCGAACGGAACCGTGGCCGGCGACATGGCCGTCCTGAAGATCGAGTGAAGAAACGATTTCATCCTGCGGGGAGAAGATCCCTGCAGGCCCGGAGAAGGCGTGTTAATATGGAGAATCCTTTCAGACCGAGCGAGAAGTACTGCACAGCGACTATAGTCATAACGGCTGTCGCGGCCTTCGCGGCGCTGGCTTTCCTCGCATACCTGGACCAGACGCTGTCCAACCCTTATCTCGTAGCGTCGTTCGGAGCCACCGCCGTCCTGATCTACGGAGCTCCGAAGGCTCCTTTCTCGAAGCCCAAGAACGTGTTCTTCGGCCACTTGTTCTCGGCAATAATCGGAATATCGGTGGCTTTCGTTCTCATCCAGACCGGAAACTTCGATGACTGGAAATGGGCCGGCATCGGCATAGCGGGATGCGCGGCAATAGTCGTGATGATGCTCACGGGCACCATCCATCCTCCCGGAGGAGCCACCGCGATAACCTGCGTCATGAGCGGATTCGGGTCGATCGAATACCTGTTCGTCCCCGTGATGCTGGGCGTGGCCGTGATGATGGCGATCGCTTACTGCGCGAACTTCGCCAGGAAGCGCTTCTCCGGGAATGAGGATGCCTGATATCGAGAGCCGGAACGGCTGGTCCGGCTGCCGCCGCCGGAGCATCGCTGATTCCGGAAATAATCCTCTATATTTCTCGATCTCAGAATCCTGTTCACCGACTGCTTCCTGCCGGCGACCTCGTTTCCGTCAATATCCGCGAGAGCGACGTCCTTGCATCCGCCGCATCCGATGCAGCCGGAGCAAAGATGAAGCCAGGAGCACCTGAAGCACCTGTTTTTGTTGAAAACCGGAGCTATAAGCTCGTCCTCCCCCAGCAGATGCCCGTCGTAGGGACTGTACAGCCTGTATTCCGGCTTCCCCGAGATATGCGTGAGGCCGGTGTTGAACGCCCATCTGGCCTGAACCGCCGGAGAGTCCGATTCGAACACGGATCCGTTCTTCACGAACACGGAACCCACCGATTCCGCCACGAAATTCACCCCGTACTCTCCGCAATCCCTGCTTATCTTCTCCATCCATTCGTACCTGCACGGGGTGGTTCCGCCGTATCCCTCTCCTCCGAGACTGACCAGCTCTATCTGCCCCGATTCCAGCGCCGGAGTTATGTCTATATCTGTAAGAAGAGGCGAGAGGCTGAGCCCCTTGTGCTTCGCGGGAACCTTCTCCAGAACCGGCCACCTCTCGTCGAATGCGGACTGGCTCTCGCAGGTTATGTTCAGAGAAACGTTCTCGTATCCCCCGCCCCAGTCCTCCGGAAGACAGTGCGGGATTCTGTAGGCCCTTTTCGTAAGCACGTAAAAGATCACGTCCGGCCTGCGCCTGATTATCCTCCACATCTCGCCGAGCCATTCCCCGGCCTCTTCGAGAAAGGTATCCGAGGTCATGTTCACCCGCAGCATGAAACCGGCCGGAACCCTGTACCTCCCGCTGCCGTCCTTCATCAGAGGCTTGTAAAAATCGCCGGTTTTCGCGATCTCCGAAGACTTCTCCGGAACACCTCTGGCTTCGTCGAGATAGTACATATAGCAGTTGGCGCAGCCCTCGCTGTATTTCCTGCAACCGTGCCACGGATTCCATGCTCTCGGATCGCTCATCTCTTCCCCGCATTCCGGCAGACCGGCATGAACCGCGCACATTGCCCGGATATGTAATGGTTCTGACGGCAACGCTCATATACCTACTTGTTTGATAGGGATTTCGATGAACGGAAGCGAACTGTTCTCCAGAACGCTGACTACGATACAGGAGATGTACCTGAAGATAGGGGATTTCACGGGAAGCGTGTCCCTCTACTACCCCTGCGGCGGAAATTTTTCCTCGATCGGGAGAGAGTTCCGCGAAGCGTCCTCCTCGTTCCCGGACATCGTTCTCGAAGAGCTCCCCGGACGCCTCAGGGTCATCGTCTCCGAAGAGGACTGCCGGCGCATCGCCGCGCTTCCGGTCAGGGAAACAGTGAAAGACGTAGCGTCTCTGATCAAAACCGGCGCCTCCGCGGAGGAATTCCGCGCCTTTATCGGAAAGAAATATCCCGGTTCGAAGCTCGTCAGATCGGAATGGATCGATTTCGACTGGATTCTCGTTTTCCCCCCGGATCTGGATACCGACGTCTACTGCCTCTCCGAAGAGCTCGGGAGACTCACTTACCACAGATTCTCCCGGGAGGAGTATCTGGCGCTGGGCTTCGGCCTTCCCTCCCGACGCCCCCGCGGACGGCCGGTTTTTTCCGCTTATTAATTCCTATTAAATTGATAGGAATTACTAAATACGGAACCGCGGATATCCGTTCAGACCCGGCTGCGGCCAGTTCCGGCGGCAGACTCCGATTCAGAGGCACCGACATGCAGAATATTTACCTAGACAACGCGGCGACATCCCGGATGAGAAAAGAGGTTCTGGATGCCATGATCCCGTTTTTTACGGAAGAGTACGGCAACCCCTCGAGCATCCATGCGATGTCCAGAACCCCCCGGGCGGCCGTTAAGAAAGCGAGAAAACAGATAGCGGACTGCATAAACGCGGACCCCTCGGAAATTTTCTTCACATCCGGAGGAACCGAGTCTGACAACTGGGCCCTGATCTCCGGAATGGAGATGCTGGAGAAGAAAGGAAAGCATATTATAATCTCGTCGATCGAGCACCACGCAGTTCTGGAAACTTCATATTATCTGGAGAGAAGAGGATTCCGCGTGACCAGAGTCGGCACGGACTCCGGCGGAATCATAAAAATGGACGAGTTGGAGAAAGCAATCGGGCCAGACACCGTCATGATCTCGGTAATGACCGCGAACAACGAGATAGGTTCGATCCAGCCCGTAGCCGCCATAGGAAAACTGGCTCGCGAAAGGGGAATCATCTTCCACACCGATGCCGTACAGGCCTTCGGACACATACCCCTCGACGTGAAATCGATGAATATAGACATGCTGAGCGCGAGCGGACATAAATTCGGAGGCCCGAAAGGCGTCGGATTCCTTTTCGTCAGAAAGGGGATAAAACTTCCCCCGTTCATGCACGGCGGGGAGCAGGAAGAGGGACGCAGAGCCGGAACCACCAACGTTCCGGGAGTGGTCGGAATGGGGCTGGCGGCGGAGCTGGCCTGCAAAAATATGGAAGCGGCCAACAAGAGGCTGATAATGCTCCGCGATCATCTCATAGACCGCGTTCTGAAAGAGATCCCCTATTCCAGGCTCAACGGCGACAGAAAAAAGAGGCTCCCGAGCAACGCGGACTTCAGCTTCGAATTCATAGAGGGAGAATCCATGCTTATGAGTCTCGGAATGAAGGGCATCTGCGTATCCACCGGCTCGGCGTGCGCGTCCGGATCCCTCGATCCCTCCCATGTTCTTCTCGGAATCGGCCTTCCTCACGAGATCGCCCACGGATCCATAAGAATCACCATTCCCGAAGAAACAACCATGGAGCAGATAGACTACGCGGCGGACTGTCTGAAGCAGACCGTGGAGACTATGAGATCCCTTTCGCCGCTTTACGACGATTTCCTTAAAAAACAGAAGGCATGATTATGTACGACGGAGAATACAGCGATAAGGTCATCGATCACTTCACCAACCCGAGAAACGTCGGAGAGATAGAGAATCCGTCCGGAGTAGGGACCGTGGGAAACGCGAAGTGCGGAGACATCATGAGGATATTCCTGGACATAGACGAAAACGGGATAATCCGCGACTGCAAATTCAAAACGTTCGGATGCGGAGCGGCCGTAGCCAGCAGCAGCATGGCCACCGAAATGGTGAAGGGAAAATCCGTTCAGGAGGCTATGGAGATCACCAACAAAGCCGTGATGGAAGCTCTGGACGGCCTCCCGGTAGTGAAGATCCACTGCTCTCTTCTCGCCGAGGAGGCTATCCACGCCGCCCTCTGGGATTACTGCCAGAAATCGGGAATAACCATCGATGGTCTTCAAAAACCCAAAGCCGACATAAACGACTGAAACCCTTGCCGGTTTCCGGAGAAGCCGGCAAAACGTTTTCCGCATGCGTTTATCCGTCTGCGGAGAATTTATTACCTTCCGGAAGATGGCGTTCCGGAGAGAGGATCATGCTGGAAGCGAGGATATACGTAGGGCTCCGCGACAAAGACAGCAGAGAGCAGCATTACGAGACAGACAGATACAAAGCGGTGCTGAGGGAAATCTGCAAAGACTTCCGCACCCCGTTCTCGGTACAGGTCATGGAGGGCGGATATTTTCACGACGACGGCACCTGGGTCGACGAGAACAGCCTGCTGATCACTCTGATCGGCGCTCCCAGAAAGACGGTATACGATATCGCCAGAGCCGTCTGCGGGGTTTTCCGTCAGGAATCCGTCATCATCACCTGCAACAAGGTGATCAGCTTCGACGTCCGCAGCGATTAAGATCCGGAGATCGCCTTTTCCGTTCCGGGACGTTGCCGGTAATTTTCAGATAAATTCTTCCGTCCTCCGTGAAAACCGCGCGCTCGCCGGACCCCCTGAGTATCGAGAGCGGAATTCTTCTGAATCCCGTGTCTTCCGCGGGCACGGCGGATTCCGGGCTTAACGCGCCCGACTCCCTCAGGATCTCCGCGATCATCCTGCCCTCCAGATAAGATATATCAGTTTCCGGACCGCAGCGGACCGCCGACACGAGCATTCTCAGCATCATCCCGGCGTCGTACTCGCTGCCGGATGCCGAGACCGCCGTGCCCCCCACGGCTGTACGGCGTATCTCCCCGGCATCGAAAGCGTTGCGCACAACCGCGCACAGCTTCCCGTCCTCCGTGAGGTAAGTGGACGGCCCGCGCGGTTCAGATGATATCACCTAATCCGTCCTGCCGTCCATCAGGTGGAGCTCCCCGTCTATATCCTCCAGGAACACGCCGTTCTCTGCATACAGAACCAGAGCGTCGCCGGCTCTCCTGGAATCGTCCGGAAATCCCGTCACCGCACCCTCTCCGTACCGGAAATTTCCCCGGTTCTCCCGGTCAGCTGTTCCAGCTGATTCCTTTGTACGTCTCGTCGTACGGACCGAGGTTGCCGCTCAGATCGATGTTCGATCCTCCGCTCACGGCTATGGTTCCGTTTCCTATGGATCCGATGTGATGCTCGGGATCGGAGTTCTGATGGGATGTATCGTCGCCGATGTGAGCAGTTCTGATCACCTTCACGTTTTCCGTAGCGATGACAGCGTTGCCAGATGACGAGGAGCCGCCGGAATATCCTATTACTCCTCCAACGTTAGCTACCGATCTCACGGTTCCGATGGCGGGAACATAGATCTTTCCGCCCAGACCGGTAACCTCGCCGCTCATGGCAAAACCTTCAGCATTCACCGGGGAGTTCGCGTATCCGACCGCCCCGCCGATGCTAACGGACATCCCGTTCGCCGCAACGGACGCTCCGACCGTACAGTCCCTGACGCTCAGCGCCTCTTTTACGGTCTTTCCGACCAGTCCGCCGGCATAGATGAAACAATTGGCGGAGAGTCTGGATTTCAGATAGAAAGTACCGTCGGCCGTGCATCCGGTTATGCTTCCGCCGAGAGCCGAACCGGCTATAATCCCGGCATCGATCTCCGCCGTGCTGTACGGAATATCCATCACAACGCTGGCGCGGACCTTGAGATCGCGTATCTCCGCACCGTCCAGATTTCCGAACAGCCCGTAGGAGTATCCTCCGGTTCCGGCTTCCGTAACGGCTTTGCTCCAGGATGCGGTTCCGGAAAAACTGTATGAGATCTCGTGCCCGTTGCCGTCCAGCACCCCTCTGAACCATGTGTGCAGCGGCTCTTTCCACTCGCCGAGAGAGATGTCGTTCATCAGGCGGTATCTGGCTCCGGCGCTGCTCTGTATTGACTCGAAATCGCTTTTGGTATAGATCAGTTTATAATCCTCTGCCCAGCGGGCGTACAGGGTTATATTTCCCGTAATAGTGCTGTCAAAATCGAATCTGATTCCTCCGTCGGCCGAGGCGTACCATCCTTCGAATACGTTACCATCCAGAACCGGAGCGGCAGGCTCGGAGGCGCGGGCGCCGGCCTTGACTGTCTGGGCGGGCACGCCGGATCCGCCGCGGGAATCGAATGTCACCGTGTATGTCTGCGGTTCGTCCGGGCTTTCTTTGTTGTCGCCGCCGGAACCGCCCAATGCGAACGCGGCCGCCGCTATGACGACAGCCGCTATCACCGCGATTATGGCAATCAAAGTCGTGTTCTTCATAAAGCATATCTCCCGTTACTGGTTTGTGTATGCCAGACTGCGGTATTAACGGTTTCCCGGCCGGGTCCGCCGGGAGGGTTATGCTTAAAGACTTGCCCGCGATTCCGGAAGCATGATGGATTCCGTATGGTATTACGCCGGCGTGGCGGTGATTATCGCCGTGATGTGCGTGGGGTTGCTGGGAGTTTATATCAAAGGAAGAGCCGGAAAGCGGCGAAATACGCGATTCTTCCGTCCGCGGAAACTATTTTCCGATTATATTTTTATACGCACGATATGTCGTTCTCCACGTTCCGCTGCGGAATCCGCCGGCGGACGATCAGAACAAGGTGAAACTGAAATGAATTCAAACGCAAACATCCGGTATTTTGCGGCGTTCCTGCTGACGGCCGGAGGCGTCGTGATCATCCTGAGCCTTCTCATGGGCTGGTTCAATTTTATCGGAACGGTCCGTTCCGGTTTCGATCTGCTCACGGACATGCTTAACGAACAGGCTTATTCGTACGCGCCGCACGTAGCCATCATCGTCGGAGCCGTTGCCGTGATCGCCGGCATTCTCTGCATCAGACTGAAAACAAAATCAATTCCCGCTCTCGCGGCGGTTCTGGGTATCGTGAACGTAATTTTCTCCGCATTGTTCGCCGTAAACTGCGTCAATGCCAAAGAATATTACCATTTCGATTTCATATCCGTCAGCCCGGAGATCGGGGTATGGGTGTCCGTTGCCGGCGGAATTATCGTCGCGGCGGCCTCCGTAATAATGCTGCTCTCCAGGGAGTAAACTCCGGGTTCGCGCAATTATTGATCCTGTCGTCCTCCGCGGGCGGCGGGAATTTCCGGATCCGGAAAAGACTTGCACAGATCCGCCCCGGAACGGTTCCCGGCGAGTCCGCCGATCCATTGAAAAACAGCCATTCCACAGCAGTACTCCGGCAGTTTACAGGATAATCCGAAGCAACCCTGCCTCCGCGGCCACTGCTATACTTTGTAGTCAGGTACAATTGCCTCGGCCGTCAAAGGTGTGAGGTATCGATTGCGCAAGGTACGGAATACGGAGGAACAACGAGGTTTTATTACGCTCCAGTCCGGGGAAAGGAAAAACTTCCCGTTCCCGCAGATGATGATAGTGCTTACCTCGACCGATTGAGGGCGCTGCCGCCGCTACCTCAAGCCTGACGGGTCTTCCAGTACCCTGTACGCTGGTTCCCTATGCGTTCGATCAAGCCCTTCTCCTTCAGTTTGATCACGATCTTGCCCACATATGACCTGCTCACGCCGCTCATGTATGCGATGTCGTTCAGTTTGGCATTCGGATTGGACCTTATCGCATCCAGTACGCTCATCTCCCTTTCCGTCAGCGGATACTCCCCTGTGTGTCTAGATGCTGCGGAACGCAATCCGCGGAATCTGAGCGTGACTGTAACCGTTCCGCTGGTCAGATCGAACGCCTCCTTCCCGTATGCGGAGGTTATCACCGGGATGCCGTGCCCTGTGTGTTCGGTCAGCCTCGTCTGTACAAAGACTCTCATCAGAGCGTCATTCACTGGAAGACTCTTCCCGGAGAAGAAATCCTCCAGCGACAGCCAGTACGGTATGCTTCCGTAGGATATGATCTCCATGCGGTCGTCGAATATATGGACTGCAGGGGCAATGTGGCCGATCCAGTTGTTATGTACGCAGGCATTGATCCACGCCTCCCTGAACGCATTACCGTCGAAAAGTTCTCTCTCCTTCCTGCTTCCGGGACCGACCCGGACGGATACTTCGTTCTGAGCCTGTACGAAGTCGAGGACCTGGTTGACCTCGGTCAGCAGAGAACGGCCGCCGTAATCCTTCCTGAAAGTCATGTCCGATCTGTCTGTCCCGCGGAACATGACCACTGACAGAGGGATGTCGTTCTGGTCGGACAGAAGCTGTGCCTGATAATTCAGTCTCCCGTCGCTGTTCAGCAGACCGAAGCTCTTCCTCAGGCGTTCGTCGTCCTGAACGTCTAAACCATTGTCCCTCAGCAGGGTACAAAGTTCCCTGAATGTCAGTTCCTGATTGTAAGAGGAAGTGTCCAGAAGATTATCGCCCGAGCTCAGTATCATCCGTCTGAGTTCCGACAGCGGAGCCTTGCGGTTCTCCGCGCCGGTTCTGACCAGTATGTTCCCTTTTACCGAGTACGGACGGACAGTGCCCTGGGTTTCCACCGAGATGTACTCTTTCCCATCCGATGTATTCAGCACTTTAATTTTGGCAATCACGGGGGGTTCGATGGATTCGCGAACGCTCTTAGAGATATCCTTCAGAGTGTTCTTTCCGATCATCTGGCCGATCACGGTTCCGTCATCTCTGACTCCGAAGAACACACGGGCTCTGCCGGAATTGTTGAGCATGGCGCATATCGCTTCCATCGCTTCGTTCATCTCTGCCGTGCTTTCTTTGAATTCCTGTGTTTCGTCCTCTCTCCCGATGTTCGCCATAGTGCTTGCCAGCAGAGTAATTGATTCCATATTGATATACTAATTGATTCCATATTGGTATACAAATTGCGGATACGATCCTGGTCTGTCCGCCTGTCATGAGATGATGGCCGGGAGAGACGGGCAGAGCGTCACCCGATCTGTTTCAATAAAGCGGAGTCCGCGCGGTCTGCAATCATCAAAAATATGTTACCGGACTTATGCCTGTACACAGAGTATACCTCGATTTCTGATGTCTGGCCGATGTCTTAAGCGGTTCCCGGCGAGTACGCCGATCCATTGAAAAACAGCCCGTATGCCGGCAGGCTTATCGATGATTAAAAAGACCTTAGGCAGAGAATCCGGAAATCTCGCCAGGATACCGGACAGTTTCCCGAAATATGTAGTTATGAGGAACCGGGATAATCTGCTGTTCGCTCAAGGAATTTCTGGAAAATGAGAGCTATTGAACATTGTCCGTTCATCCTGCTTCGGAGTGTTCCGTCAAGGCGGCGTTACAAAACAGATTGCGAACTGCCGGACTTATGCATGGTGTAAATTGCCATGATTTATGGCGTCCGGCTAAATAGTTTCAGGACGGGATCGGAGGATCCCGCCCGTTCAGGTTCAGATCTTGCCGCGCGATCTCATGAAGAAGAATGCGAGCACGGCCAGAATCGCTATCGCCACAGCGACCCCCGCGTAAAGAAGGGTGTTGTCGGACCCGGAGGGTTCGGGAGTAGGCGACGGCTCGGCAGACACGTGCACGGTGCAGTAGTCGGACATGTGCTCGTCATGGGTGGTGACGGATATCGTCACGGTGCCGGCGGCCACGGCCCTCACGTTCCCGTTTTCGTCGACGGTGGCGACCAGCGGATTGCTGGTTTCCCAGTACACGGACTTGTCGGCCGCGTCGTCAGGAGAGACTTTTGCGGACAGCTTCAGGGTCTTGCCGGCGGCCAGAGTGACGCTCGACTTGTCCAGTTCGACGCCGGTCACATGGACGGGGATAGGGGTGTCTCCGGTCTCGCGGAGGACCCCTTGAGTACCTTCGTAGGTGTGTCCGCGGAGCTCTTCGGCCTTGGCCACCGTCTTTCCGTTCTTGTCCTGGAACTGGATGGTGAACGCGTCTCCGAGATCCTTCAGCTTGCTTCCGAACGAGACATGGGTGAGGGCGTTG
>JAEEKU010000003.1 GCA_016282555.1 Methanomassiliicoccaceae archaeon | reverse complement strand
TGGTGGATGCGCTGTGCCGGAAAGCCGCGGAAGGGCTCGACGTCAGGCTGCTGACCGGACGCGGGATCATCCGCTCCCTCAGCTATATGAGAAAAATGAATTCGTCGGGTGTGAAGATAACAAGTTTCCACAGACGGTTCTTCTCTCTGGTTTCCACGTCTTTCCGTCTCAGAAACCGCCGCATGATGATGATCGCGGACGGTTCGGCGGCGTACGCCGGAGAGCAGACCTTCGTCCGCATCGCGGGTCCCGCGGCCTCCCGTCTGGAAGCGCGCTTCCTGGCGGACTGGTCTTTCGCTAAAGGAATCCCAGCGGAAAAAACAGAGACCGCCGGAAACCGCGGAAGCACCCGGGTCCAGATAGTCTCGTCCGGACCGGACGTCAGCGGAAGCGCCGATCCCGCCATTCTCGAATACGTCGCAATGATAAAATCCGCCGTATCGTCGGTGATCCTCTCCGTGCCGTATCTGGTTCCCGACGAAAACATATACAATTTCCTGAAACTTGCGGCGCTCTCCGGGAAAAACGTCTCGGTGATAGTTCCGGAAAAGGAAAAATACTGGTACCAGCGCTGGAACACGGTATCCGCGGCCGGGTCTCTTCTGGAATCCGGAATCAGAGTGTTCTTCTCCGGAATGAAGATCGAAGAAAGCATAATGTGCGTAGATGAAAATTTATTCGGAACGGGGCTGCCGTCGTTCAACAGCAGGGAGATGCTTCAGGATTTCAACACTTCCGTCCTGGTAAGATCGGAGCCGGTCTCCGGAGAAGTGAGGGATTACCTGAACGGACTGATTAGCGAATCGTCAGAATTCACGGAAAAGGACTACGCCGGAAGAGGAATATCCGCGCGCGTAAAAATTGCCTTTTCGAGACTGATGATGTATTTCAACCGAGGCGGATTATGGGACTGGCCGAAGACTTCGTGGCGCTGATGGGATACATCGCGGACGCGTTCATGATCCTGGTGGTTCTGGATATAGCGCTGATTCTCGCGCTGATGTTCATGGAGCGCTGCGATCCCAGATCCTTCATCGCCTGGATCATAGTTCTTCTGTTCGTTCCCCCGGTGGGGATCATACTGTACCTGTACATGGGACGCGCCATATACTGGCATACGGGGGCGTACAACGATCCCGCCTTCTGGAAATCGGAGATCGAAGGATCCAGAGAATATCTGGAGAAGGATATCGCGGACAGCCGGATTTATTCCGATTCCCTGAAGATAGCCAGAGTCCTCACCAATGCGGGCGCGTGCACGTACACGAGAAACAACACCGTATCGGTCTATACCGACGGAACCGAACTCAGAGACGCGCTGTTCGAATCCCTCCGTTCCGCGGAAAAATCTGTTCTCATAGAATATTACATCATACGCGACGACAAAGACGGCAACGATCTGATGGATATCCTCACAGAGAAAGTAAAAAAAGGCGTGGAAGTCCGTCTTATGACCGACGGATTCGGAATCAAGAAAGGACCCAAAAACGCGATCAAAAAATTCAAAGCGGCCGGAGGACGCTATGCAGTTTTCCACTACTGGCTCAGGCTGTTCCTCAGCCCCAAAAAGAGTCACCGCAACCACAGGAAAATAGCGATTATCGACGGGCAGATCGCATTCTGCGGAGGATTCAACATCGGCGACGAATACAGGGGGGAAGGGCCTCTGGGCCACTGGAGAGACGCTTCCGTCAGCGTGAGAGGAGAGGGCGTGATACCTATGTTCATGAACTTCTCCGAAGACTGGAAATACACTACCAAAAAGGATCTGGGCGACCCCGGCAGGTACCTCGATCCCGGGATCAGGGAAAACCCCGGGGGAGACAGAATGCAGGTAGTCTCCGGCGGACCGGACACCATGCCGAACAACCAGGTTCCTATGCAGTATCTCGCCATGATCCAGAACGCCAGGGAGAGACTGTTCATAACCACTCCGTATCTTATCCCCGACGAATCCACCAAGACCGCCCTGATATACGCCGCCGCTTCCGGAGTCGACGTGAGAATACTCATTCCCGACAAGAAAGATCACATCTTCATGTACTGGAACAACCTGACTTTCGCCAACGAGCTTATGAAAGGAGGGGTGAAAGTATACCGGTATCATGACGGATTCATTCACGAGAAGGCGATCGTCTCCGACGACAGGTGCTGCTCCGTCGGCTCCGCTAATCTGGACTACAGATCGCTGACCCTCAATTTCGAAACCAACGTCGTCCTTTACTCGGAAAGGCTGGCCTCGCAGCTGGCGGATCAGTTTCTCGAAGATCTGGAAAAATCCTCACGGTATTCCTGCGAGGAATTCGATAAAAGGACGCGTATGATGAAGGTGCGCATGGCCGTATCGAGACTGGTCTGGATGCTCGCATGATCTCTATCAGCCGATACAGCCTTCCGGGAACCGGCGGAAAGTAAGACTATAGTTCTATTATTTTTACCGATCAATCGACAGTTCTTTAATCCATACCGCCATTACGGGACACAACCGGGCGAGGACCGCTGATGGACGCAATATCATCCGTACTTACGTTGATAGCCGGAATAGGCGTATTTCTTATCGCATGCACGATGATGAGTTCCAATCTGGAGTCCGTATGCAGCAACCGGCTGAAGAATCTGTTCTCCAAAGCGTCCGACAAGAAGCTGATCGGCGTCGGAATAGGAACCGTCGGCACGGCCGCGATACAGAGCTCCGGAGCAATGACCGTTCTGGTAATAGGTTTCGTCAACAGCGGGATAATGACCCTGACTCTCGCGGCCGCCATAATCTACGGCGCCAACATAGGGACCACCGTCACCGCCCAGATAGTCGCTCTGGGAATGATAGGATCTGATTCCCTGTCTCTGACCGTGATATTCTCCGCGCTCGCCGGGATCGGAGCGCTCATTAACGTATTCGCCAAGAAAGACTCCAGCAAGAAGATCGGCGGAATACTGGCCGGTTTCGGTATGCTGTTCGTCGGACTCAACCTGATGAGCGGCTCGATGGAGGAGTTCGCCCAGCTGGATTCGGTGAAATCTTTTCTCGCCGGCATAGACAGCATGATCCTTCTGGTTCTCATCGGAGCGGGACTGACGGCGGTTATCCAGAGCTCGTCGGTCATGACATCCGTGGCCATCGCGATGCTGGCGACCGGACTGATCGATCTGGAACAGGGCATCTACCTGACTATGGGATCCAACATCGGATCGTGCATAGTCTCCATTCTGGCCGGCCTTTCCAGCGGAACCAACGCGAAGAGAACGGCCCTTATGCACCTCACATTCAACGTCGTCGGAGTGATCATATTCATGATCATCGGCGCGGTTATCGGATTCGCTTCCGGCGGAACCGTAACCTACGGAACCATATTCTCGGATCTGTTCCCGGACGTCGCCGCGACCCAGCTCGCGATGTTCCACACGTTCTTCAACGTCGCTACGGTGGCGATAATGCTTCCGCTGACGTCCAGACTGGTATCTTTCGTTACGAAGGCCATACCGGACCGCGGAACGGAATCGGAAGAGGAGGGCCCGAGGCTGTACTACATCAACGACTATATGCTCAAGACCCCTCCCATCGCGGTTCTGGAAGTGAAGAACGAGATCGTCAACATGGCGAAGATCGCGATGGAGAACTTCAGGCTCTCGTGCGACATCATCTCGACGGGAGATTTCTCCGAAGTGAAAAAATTCGAAAAAAACGAAAAAGAGCTGAACTTCCTCAAAAAAC
>JAEEKU010000037.1 GCA_016282555.1 Methanomassiliicoccaceae archaeon | reverse complement strand
GGCGAAGACTCCGTGGATTACGAAGGGAGTAAAAGCGGTGATCGTATCGAAAGACGTGAAGAAGATCGGAGACTACGCGTTTTACGGCTGCGCGTCGATCGAGACAGTCCTTATAGCGGGAAACACGACCGTAGGAAAAGGAGCGTTTTACGGCTGCGCTTCTCTGAAAGAAGCGATTTTCAGCGGAAATTCGACGTCCGTGGGGGCTTATGCGTTCAGCGGCTGCTCCTCGCTCGAATACGTCATGCTTCCGAACTTAACGTCCGCCGTAGGGCTGCACGCGTTTAAAGACTGTTCTTCCCTGAAATCCGTAGCCATACCTGGTAACGTAAGGTCGTTCAGCAACCCGTTCCCCGGCATGGAATTCTATTCGGCTACGGGCAAGATTCTGTCCGGGAAAGACATAACCGGGAAGATCTTTATCGCCGACGGCATCGGAAAATTCGTCCAGGCGACGAACGGCAGAACCGTCGCGATCGGAGATTTATCGTTTACCGTACTATCCGTTGCGGGCCGTGCGCTGTCCGTCAGCGGGTGCGCAGACGGAGTATCCGGTATCCATATACCCGCCTCGGCCGGATTTTTCTCCGTCACGGACATATCCGCCGGCGCGTTTTCCGGAAACACCGATCTGAGATCCGTATCAATCGCCAAAGGGATACAGACTATCGGAGACGGCGCTTTCGGAGGCTGCGTTTCGATAGAGGAAATCGGCATTCCGGTATCGGTCGCGGCTATCGGAGACGGCGCCTTCAGCGGGCTGGTCTTCTGCGACGCAGGAACCGTCCTCGGAAAAACCGCCGGAGAGCTCAGCGGTTACATGTACAAGGGCTCCGGAGGCGTGCTGGATCGCAATCCTTCCGGATTCAAGGTCGGAACCGTGTTCTCCGAGGGAAAACTGACCTACAAGATCACTTCCATAGAACCGCTGAACGTATCCGTCGCCGGCGGCGAAGAAGGCATCACCGATCTCGTCGTTCCCGCGGAGGTAAGCTTCGAAGGAAAGACTTTTTCCGTAGTATCGATAGGATCCAACGCGTTTTTCAAGAGCACGTCGTTAAAGACGGCCGATTTAGGCTGCGTCACATCTATCGGCAGTTCCGCGTTCAAACAATGCGGAAACCTGGTTTCCGTCGACGTCGGAGAGAATCTGAAATCCGTCGGTTCCTACGCTTTCTACAAGTGTTTCAAACTGAAAACGATCAACCTCGAAGACAGCGCCAAGACGATGAGATCCATCGGAGGATACACGTTCAAGAGCTGTTCCAAGCTCGCGCAGATCGCTATCCCTTCATATATGAACACGATCGGAAAGGAGGCGTTTTCCCTCGGTTTCCTGGACGAGAACGAAAATTCCCTCGCGTTAACCGCGACGGAGCTCCGCGGATACCTCTACAAACTTTCCGGAGGCTCTCTGGTCCGCCAGTCCGCTCCGGAAACCGGCACCGCCGTCGCGGACGGGGATCTCGTCTATTCGGTGACGAAGTATCTTCCCTGCACCGTTTCCGTAACCGGATACACAGGAAAGCCGAAGAATCTGGTCGTTCCGGAATTCATCGTTTACGAAGGACTGAAGTATAAAGTCACTTCCGTGGCGGAAAAAGCGTTCTACGGATGCAAGACTCTGGTTTCCGCAGATCTCGGAAACGTTTCCGTCATCGGTACCGAAGCGTTCTACAACTGCACGAAACTCGCTTCCGTGAAAATGGATAACGTGAAAACGATAGGACAGTCTTCGTTCAGGTGGTGCACTTCCCTGTCGTCGATGGAACTCGGGGAATCGCTTGCGGACATCAAATCCGCGGCGTTCTACAAATGCAGATCCATCGCTTCCCTGGATCTTCCCGATTCCCTGAAGACTATCGCCGCATCGGCGTTCAAAGACTGCTCCGGACTGAACGAGATTTCATTCGGAAACGGTCTTACTAGCGTCGTGTCCACCGCTTTCTCGGGAAAAACGTTCCAGGACGGCGATATGGTGATGAACGTAAACGCGGCGAACCTCAGGGGAAACGCCTTCGAAGGAACGGGCTCCGTTCTTTATCTTATTTCCTAAACCGAAACAGGGGCTCCGGCCCCGCCCTTTATCCGTCATCAGGGAACCGGTACCCGAAGGACCCTGCCGCAGAACCGGGACTCCCGCTTCTGAGACAGCGAATCTTTTAAATGCAACTTGTATCTACACGAATTACCCGATGTCGGGAGAGTCAGAATATGAGCAGCAAGAAGACAAATCCTCAGCTCGTTGCGACTATAAACAAACTTAAAGCAGCGACAAGAGAGACAGAGGCGGCCATCTGGCGAGACATAGCGCTTCGGCTTGAGAAACCCAAAAGCAACTGGGCTGAAGCGAACCTTAGCAAACTTGAGAGGTACGCCGCGGACGGCGACACAGTCGTTGTTCCCGGTAAAGTTCTCGCAGCAGGCACGTTGAGCAAAAAAATTACTGTAGCCGCATACAGTTTTTCCGATGCAGCGGTTAAAGCTATCGTTGCAGCCGGAGGAAAGGCTGTTTCCTTCGAGGAGCTGGAGAAATCCAACCCCAAAGGTACCGGCGTCAAAATCCTGAGGTGATATGATGGTCACAGTTATCGACGGAAGGAATCTCATCCACGGAAGGCTGGCAAGCGTCGTCGCGGAGAGGATCATGAACGGTGAGGAGATCATCGTTCTCAATGCCGAAGCGATCATCATCACCGGCGTGAAAGAGAATGTCTTTGAAGATTTCAGGGCCAAGGTCATCCGCGGAGACACCACCAAGAGAAAGGGACCCTTCTACCCCCGCAGGGCGGATCTCCTGTTCAAGAGATGCGTCAGGGGAATGATACCCTGGACCACCTCCAGCGGAAGGGACGCTTACAGGAGGCTCCACGTTTTCGTCGGAACCCCGAAGCAGTTCGAGGACTCCGAGAAAGAGAGGCCCGAAGAGGCATGCAGGAAGATCACCGGTAAATACACGACCCTGGGAGCCGTCTCCAAATTCCTGGGTTCCAAAGTGAGATGATCCTATGGCTGAATGCGTAAACACAAGCGGAAAGAGGAAAACGGCAATCGCGAGGGCCGTCGTCAAGGAAGGCACCGGAAAGGTCACCATCAACAAGGTTCCTTTGGAGATCTACGAGCCCAATCTCGCCAGGCTGAAGATATCCGAGCCCCTCGGACTCGCGCCCGAAAAGGCGAACGGCGTAGACATATCGGTTACCGTAAACGGCGGAGGAGTCATCGGACAGGCGACTGCCGCGAGGACCGCCATCGCGAGAGGTCTCGTCGAGTTCTACAAAGACGAGGATCTCGAGGCGTTGTTCAGATCCTACGACAGGACGCTTCTCATCAACGATGACAGGCGCAAGCTCCCCAAGAACCCGCTCGGACCCGGCGCCCGCGCGAAGAAGCAGAAATCCTATCGTTGAGTGGTAAGCATGATAATTCCGGTTAGATGTTTCACTTGCGGAAAGGTCGTAGGATCGTCCTATGCGCCTTACGTCGATCGCGTCAGGAACGGCGAGAACCCCAAAGCTGTTCTTGACAGTCTCGGATTCGAGAGATACTGCTGTCGCAGAATGATCGTGGCTCACGCCGATCTGATCGGAGAGATCGCTCCTCTCGGATGATTAAACAGCCGTCCGGATCTCCGGGCGGTTTTCTTTCTTAGTAAGATTTATTAACAAGTTTCAGATAACACAACTCATCGGGCCCGTGGGGTAGCTTGGTATCCTTCGTGCTTGGGGTGCACGTAACTCCAGTTCAAATCTGGGCGGGCCCACTTTGATTTATGTCGCCTGACATAAATCTTGCACCCACTTATATTGATGCCGCACCTGCCGTTCATTTCCTGCGGAAAGCGGTACCGGCCCTCGTGGCAGCATCACATCCTGCAACGATGTTGGATGCACCGGATCTGCCGGGAGAATCCGTGAAAAGCAAGAGAGAAAGCCGCAATGCGGCATAGTTTAAGGATTGGCGATCAGCCTTGCCATTCGATCAGCGGTCTGGGCTCATCGAGCTCTTCTCCGCTGTAGGGTTCCTTGCCTATGGATCTGAGTTTCTCTAAGACCAGCTGCTTTCCCGTATCGGATATTCCGAATATCTCCACCTTGTTGCCTGCGATCAACGCGTTCCTTTCATGCGCGATCTCTCTGGTCCATCTCGATCCGCAGGCGGTGATGAAATCGCAGCAATCGAACATTGTGTTCACGCCGCAGCGCGTGATATGGCTTGTATGAACTCCGGCGATGACAGCCCTGTCTCCGTATTTTTCCCTGATGGCTTTGGCATCATCGGGCCTGCATACGGTGACGGAGAATCTGTGATATCCTTTAGAATCCGCGAGATCCGCACCCCTCGTCATGTCGACGGGCACCGTTCCGGGATCGATCACATTGTCCCTGCCGACAGCATCCAGCACGACCTGCAGAGGGGACGTCTCTACCAGGCCGGATATCCTTCCGCACAGGCCCTGCAGGATGTGAGGGTCGGTGATCACGGCCGTTCCGCATCCGTCCGCTGCTATCACGGCCGCATCGATTTTGCCATTCTCCAGCGCGGTGCTCAGGATCTCCGAGACCCCGAACGTGATGTAGTCGTCAGCCCTGACCACGCGGTTCTCGGTACAGAATCCGAAATCTTTGATGCGGAATTCGATGTTCTCCTTCACCATTTCCGGCGTGATGCTCTCCATTCCTCTGAACTTCTTGAAAAGAGGGCAATACTCCAGTTCGGGCTGCCCTACATAGACGACCTCTCCGTTATCGATCACCACGCGGGTCATGCCGATGGCATCAAACACGTGTCTTCCGTGACTGACCATGTTCTCACCTTATATACTATTTTCATATAGGAAATTATTATATAAGTAGTATTGCAGAACGGGATTCAGAATCAAACGGACGGCGAGACCGGAGATCATTTTGATAAGGTGCCGTGAAACAGGGCTGGAGAGCGATCCCGTAAGGCGCAGGTCCGCGATCCTTAAGCAAATATGATTGAGATGCCGGCCGGCTCGTTCCTCGTTACGGCGGCCGCATACGGGACAGCCCGGATCCCTCTTGAAAGCTACCGGGGTGATCCTTCCGTTCGACAGATCATACGAGCAGAATGTGCCTCTGGACTCGTCATCGCGGCCTGTGACGAGCTTCAATACCTCGGTGGCCTCGAGCGATCCCGCGAACATCACTACCGATCCGATCGATGCAGGAGGCTTCTCTGCATCCGGCATGTCGCCCAGAATGCATCTGAGGCATGCGGTGGTCCCGGGCTCTATCGTGCAGAGCTCTGCCGTGAATCCCGAGATTCCCCCGTGGACCATGGGCTTTCCAGTTCTTACCGAATATTCGTTGAGGAACAATCTCGATGAGATCGAATCGAGGCAGTCGACTATGACGTCGCACCCGTCGAAAAGGCCGCAGGTGCCGGCATCGAACCTTCCGATGTGGTATTCGGCATTCACCTCGGGGTTGATCCTGCGGATCCATTCCGCCATTATCTCCGATTTGTGCCCGGGCTCCCCGCCAGAGAGAACATGCTCGCAATAGATGAACTGACGGTTGAGATTGGTGATGTCCGGCACATCGGGATCGATGAGGATCAGTCTGCCGATCCCGGCCAGAGCGAGAGCCGTGGCCACGTATGAACCCAGGCCTCCGCACCCCGCGATACCTACTGTTGCGGCACGGATGCGTTCCTGCTTCCCGGCAGTGAATTCCAGCAGCTGTCTGTCGTATCTTCCCATGGGGCGGCTCCGCAGTCAGATGATGTATTCCGGCATCGGATCCTGAATCATGATGATCCCTTTGGAGCTGGCATCGTCGAGAAGATCCTGAATGGTGGTTCCGTTCATGATCTCCGTGACGGCCTTCTCGATCCTCAGCCACATGTCCAGCGTCGTACAGCGGTCCTTCCTCTGGCAGTCGACCTTGCCGTCCCTGATGCAAGGCACGGGCGCCATGGTGCCTTCTGTGTTCAGAACGACCTCCGAGACGGTTATCTCGGAAGCGGGGCGGGCGAGGACGTAACCTCCCTGAGGCCCCCTCTCGCCCCTGACGATGTCCGCTTTCGAGAGAATGGTGACTATCTGCTCCAGGTATTTGACGGAAATATCCTGGCGGGCCGAGATATCCTTGATCTTCACTTTGCCTGACTCCTGGAAGACTGCTATGTCTACCAGCATGCGCAACGCGTACCTGGTCTTCGTTGAGATACTCACGACCACACGAATCACTTCTTCGCATATTAGATTTAATGCAGATTCATCCGTATTCCGCAGGGAAACGGTTCATCCGAACAATCCTTTGCTGAGGTACCTGTCTCCTCTGTCGGGGAGAACGGCGACGATGTTTCCCTTTCCCGCGTCGCCAGCCAGTTTCCTGACGGCCGCCAGTGCTGCACCCGAGGACTGTCCTGCCAGGATCCCTTCCTTTCTGGCCAGTTCGCGGCACGTCTCGTAGGCTTCAGCGTCGGTTATCTTGTACACATGATCGATCAGAGATGTGTCCATCGTCCCGGCGATGAAGTCGTTGCCTATCCCCTCGATGGCGTATTCTCCCTTTTCTCCGCCCCCGATGATGGATCCGACGGGATCGGCCAGCACCCCCCGGATGCCGGGATTCCTGCTCTTCAGGTATCCGACTATTCCGGTGAACGTCCCTCCGCTTCCCGCGCCCATGACGGCATAGTCTATCTTCCCGTCCAGGTCGCGGTAGATCTCCGGACCCGTGGTCTCGAAGTGGCTGCGCGGATTGCTCATGTTCCCGAATTGTTCGAGGGAGATCGCGCCGGGAATGCGCGCCTTTATGCGTTCCGCTTCCGCGACAGCTCCGAGCATCCCCTCCTCCTTCGGCGTGTTCACTATCTCCGCGCCCAGGGCCTTCATGATCTTCTGCTTTTCTTCGGAGAATTTGGTGGGGACGGTGAATATCACCTTGTAGCCTTTGTTCAAGGCAGCGAAAGCTATGCCGATCCCCGTGTTGCCTGCCGTGGCCTCCACGATCGTGGAACCTTCCTTCAGGATGCCTTTCTCCTCCGCATCCCTGATCATGTACGCCCCTACGCGGTCCTTGACGCTTCCGCCGGGGTTGCTAAGCTCCAGTTTCGCGAACACCCTGACTCCTTCAGGGTATCCCATGTGCTTCAGTTCTACCAGAGGAGTCTCGCCTATCAGTTCCTTCATCGAACCGTACAATGTCATGCTCCAGACTCCTTGATGGCATGGTCCAGATCATTGATGATATCATCCGCGTCCTCGATTCCCGGGGAGAGGCGGATCAATCCGTCAGCGATCCCTGCCGCTTTTCTTATGTTCTCAGGCATGGATGCGTGGGTCATGGTCGACGGATGGCACACGAGGGACTCCGCGCCCCCGAGACTCTCCGCAAGACTGATCAGCTCCAGCGATTCGAAGAATCTGCCGAGGTCATGGCCCTCTTTTAATTCGAAGGAGAGCATCGCGCCTCCGTTCTTCGCCTGCCTGGAATTTACTTCATATCCAGAATCAGTTTCCAGTCCGGGATAGTATACTCTGGATACATCCTCGCTCGCTTCCAGATATTTTGCTATCCTGCAGGCGTTCTCCACGTGTCTGTCCATTCTGACGGACAATGTCTTGATGCCGCGGATGAGCAGGAAAGAGTCGAAGGGCTGAAGCACTCCGCCCGTGGCGTTCTGAATGAAAGCCAGCCTCTCTGCCGTCTCCCTGTCGCTGACCACCGCAAGCCCCGCGACGAGGTCGCTGTGGCCTCCGAGATATTTGGTTCCGCTGTGAACGACTATATCCGCTCCCAGTTCAAGGGGGCGTTGCAGATAGGGGGTCATGAACGTATTGTCCACGATAACCTTTACGCCCTTCTCGTGCGCGATCTTTGAGAATGCTCTGATGTCTGTAACGGACATCAGGGGATTTGCGGGACTCTCCAGCAATATCGCCGCCACGTCATCCGTTATCGCCTTCCCGAGGTCTTCCGGATCTTCGGATTCAAGGATACTGTAGCTGATTCCGAAGTTTTTGAACACCTTGTCCAGGACACGGTACGTTCCCCCGTACACGTTGCGGGAGATGAGTATCCTGTCGCCCGATTTGTATAAGGAAAGCACCGCGGTGATTGCCGCCATTCCGGAGGCGAATGCGAATCCGGCTACACCGTCTTCAAGATCGGCGATAAGGTCCTCGAGAACCTTCCTGGTAGGGTTGCCTGTACGCGAGTATTCGAATCCCCTGTTCTTTCCGATGCCGTCCTGTTTGAAAGTGGAGGTCTGATAGATGGGAATGCTGACGGCGCCGGTACGCTCGTCGATCTGGTTTCCGCCATGGATCAGAGTTGTGTTGATCGAGTATTTCCTGCCCGTTCTTGCGTTGTTCATAATCATGTGTATACTGAAATAGTATTTACTATTTTCATATAGGAAATATGTAATTACTTATACTACTACGATTATGAGACCATTATGACCCAAGAAAGATACGGTCTGAACAAGGAATTGGCACAGATGCTGAAAGGCGGCGTGATCATGGACGTGACCACGCCTGAACAGGCAGCGATCGCCGAGGATGCGGGAGCATGCGCAGTGATGGCTTTGGAGAGGATACCTGCAGACATCCGTTCTGCAGGAGGGGTATCGAGGATGTCCGATCCCAAGATGATCAAGGGAATTCAGGACGTCGTTTCCATCCCCGTGATGGCAAAGGTCCGCATCGGACACTTCGTCGAAGCGCAGATCCTCGAGGCTATAGAGATCGATTACATAGACGAGAGCGAAGTGCTGTCGCCTGCAGACGACGTCTATCACATCGATAAGACTCAGTTCAAGGTACCGTTCGTCTGCGGCGCAAGGGATCTCGGAGAGGCGCTGAGAAGGATAGCAGAAGGGGCATCCATGATCAGGACCAAAGGAGAGCCCGGTACCGGCGATGTCGTCCAGGCGGTCTCGCACATGAGGTCACTGAATGCGGACATCGCCAGACTGAAGGCAGTCAGGGATGACGAGGTCTATGAGTTCGCGAAGAAGCTCGCGGTGCCGGCCGAACTGGCCCGGTATGTG
>JAEEKU010000036.1 GCA_016282555.1 Methanomassiliicoccaceae archaeon | reverse complement strand
ATCCGCCTGTCCGATGCTTTCGCCGAAACGGGATATTCGGTCCCGGCGCAGGCCGTCGCGGATCTGATCCCCAGGTGGAGCGGCGAAGGCGTGGACGTGATGCCCGGATGCATGGTCAGATGCAAAGTTCCGTATGTGGAGTACGCGGCATCCGCCGCTCTGGAGAGCATGGGGATCGCGGCGAGAGAGCTTCCCGGAAACACCTGCTGCATGCACCCGATCCAGTTCCGCAATATGACCGGAGACGAACGCGACGCGTACAAGAAGAAAATGGAGCTTTCCGCGGGCGGGAAGCCTTTCGTCACGCTGTGCGCCGGCTGCAGCGAGGAACTTTCGGAATCCGGAGTGAAGACGGAGCACATAATCCCGTTTCTTTACGAGAATTTAGATAAACTGCCGTCTTTCGAAAACCCTCCGAGAATAGCGCTGGAGCCCGGATGCTCGGCCTCGGCGGATATGGATAAAATGAGAACGATCGCGGAGAAGATGGGATGCGTTGTCACCAACTCGTCCTGGGGGTGCTGCGGAAAATATTCCCCGGTTTCGGAGAGCCTGATGCGGGAGCGCGAGGAGGAATGCTCCGGCGCCGATCTCATCGTCGTCGGCTGCCCCATGTGCCTGATAAGATACGACGACTTTCCGGGAGGGCTGCCGGCCGTCCACATATGCGAGCTGGTCGCCATGGCTTCCGGAGACTTTTCAACGCTGGACCGCCATAAAATCAAAGCCCGGATCGGAGATCCGCCGGCGTCCGGATGAAAACGGTTTAAACATCTACCGGCATCACGGCTCATGGGTATTGTTAGCGTTTCGCTGAGCGACGAAAATCTGGAAAACCTGAATCTGATTCAGGCGACATACGGGCTCGGCGGCCGTTCCGAAGCCGTGCGCGTCGCCATACAGGCGGCGGTGAACGACATCCGCAACGAGGGAAAGATGACCGGGAATGTCGAGGGAGTTCTCGTCATCGTGCGCAGGAATCATGACGATCCGTGGATGATACGCATCCAGGCCAGATACGAATCCTGCATCAAGACGCAGATGCACTCCCATCTCGAGGACCGCAAGTGCCTGGAGGTAATGGTCCTTTCCTGCGATGCTTCGGAGCTCGCTTCGATGATGCATGAGATCAGATCCGAAGGGAAGGCGGATTACGTCAAGTTCGTCTACAGCTGATTTTTGTCGGGAATAGTCTGGTGATAATCCATCCAAACTAACCTTTATAAGGTCCCAGCACTTACGGGCAGACTGGTATGCGTACATTCTTCCGCCTCAAATCTAAGGATCAGCCCTTTAAGAGTATAGGCGAAGAATTGGAGAAATTTTCCTCGGGAAATATAGACATTTACGTCACCGAGGACCGCGAGGATACCTACAGCATTTCATACAGTTCCGGTCTGGTCAAGATTCCCTCCATCATCAGGAAAGTCGATACGGGAAGCGTGACGCAGGGCAGGTCCTCCAGAAAGAACTGGAAGTCGACGGCTATCGTCCAGAAGAAGGCGCCCGCCGCCGGAGACAAATCCGGAGAAACCGGATCCCGGAGTTCCGTACCGTCTCCGACAGAGACTCCCGCGATTCCGCCTGTTACGGATATTCCCGGGGATGCCGTCAAAAACGTTCCCGGCACCGTAGTTTCTGCCGTGAATGCAACCGCAGCAGGCGTGTCCGTTCCGGAGAGTACCGGAAATGCCGTCAAAAATGTTTCCGGCACGGAATCTGAAGAAAAACTCCCCGTGCCCGACGGCAGCGGTTCGCCGGTTGATCCGCCCGTTCCGGATATTTCCGGTACCGTAGTTTCCACTGCAGGCACAGCCGCGGCAGTCATGTCCGCTGCGAAGGACAGCGCGCCCGTCAATGAGGCTCCTGATTCCGGCGAGACGTCTGACAAGTATACTCTCTCCGTTTACAACCTCCCTGACAGCACCGATTCTCAGGTCAAAGAAGGAGCCGAGGACAATACCGGCTTCACGAAAACAGATTCCGGCGTTGCAGATAACGGCATCGCATCTGCTTCCGGAAATCAGGTTAATTCCGGTACAGGCGTGCCGGAGGATGCGTCTGAATATGCGGAGAAGATCGCCGCCATGCAGGACGGCGGGAATGCGCGCGAAGAGGAAGATTCCGCAGCACCGGATCTCGAGGGCTTCAACGTGCATCTGAATCTTGATACGGCTGCTGTCCCTCCGGAGACTGAGGAGACTATGTCCGAGAAGAGCCCCGAGCCGCAGAAAAGCCTCTTTGAAACTTTGATGGAGAAGAAAAAAGGCCTCGCGGAATATGATCTCTACTCAAAACCGGTTCAGCTCAAAATGGCCAGCTGCAAGACAAGCGGGTCGTCATCGGTCAGAGTAATAGATTCGACCCCCAAAAACTACCGCGGTTCGGATCTTTCAGCCATCTTGCAAAACGCCTCGATGAGGATTCTCGAGAACGAATCCAGGTCCATATCTGTGGAAGAGCCCGAAACCAAGAGTCTGATCGAAGAGCTCAACAGCGTAGCTCCCGGTACCGGCAAGGATCAAATTTCCGGAACCGGGAAGGAAGAGACCGTTCCTGAGAAGATTTCCGGACCGGAGACGGAGACTTCTCCCGCCGGAGAATACGAGGAGCAGGATTCCGAAGTCGTCATTTCATTCGAAGATGCCGGCTCCGAGCAGGATATAACCATCTCTTTCGACTGATTCAGGCATCCGTCCGCATGCGGATTGCCGCTCTTCTCTACCCAAGTGTTTTTTAACATAACCCAATACCAGAGCATGGAACTTGAGTTAGAGTTTATGTCGCAGTTGCTGCTCACGATGGCAGTTCTCTTCATATTCGCTCGTCTCGGATCTATAATCGTAGGCCGTTTCGGTCTTCCCGGTCTCATCGGAGAAATCATAATCGGCGTGGTTATTGCCAACATAGCCATCGGCGACTGGACGCTTCTGTCGTTTTTGGATATAAAAATACCGGGGCCCGGAGAAGAAGCTACCGACGGCAGTCACGTGTACACGGTTGTGAAAGTATTCGCCGAGCTCGGCGTGATATTCCTGTTGTTCTCCGTGGGTCTGGAGACCAAAGTCAAAGATCTGCTAGGCTCCGGCAAAGCGGCTCTGGTCGCCGCGGTTCTGGGAGTGGCCCTGCCGTTCGTAGCGGGTCTGGCTATCATTATGGCCTCCGACGGAAATCTCAATCATGCGCTCTTCATGGGCGCCGCGATGGTAGCCACGTCCGTGGGAATAACGGCCCGCATAATCAAAGACATGAAACTTATGGACACCCGCGAAGCCCGCATAATAATCGCGGCCGCCGTCATAGACGATGTCCTGGGCATGATTGTTCTGGCAGTGGTGAACGGTATCGCGGGATCCGGCAATATTTCGATTACGGACATCATCCTCATAACCGTGCAGGCGGTTATGTTCGTGGTTGCTGTGATCCTCATCTGCAAATACGTGACTCCGAGGCTTTACCACTATTTCCGGGCGAGACACGATGCGATCATAAACGCAGGAAAAGTCCCGCATTCCAGCAACAAGCTCGTTCTGGCGATAATCGTGTGCCTGCTTATGTCTGTGTTCGCGGAGACGCTGGGAATCGCCGCGATCATCGGGGCGTTCCTCGCGGGAATGCTGTTCGCCGATTATTCCTGGGAATGGGATCTCGAACACAAGATCGAATACATCACTTCGTTTTTCATCCCGTTCTTCTTCCTGAACGTTGGACTGCAGGTGAACATCTCCGATCTCGCCGATGTTACGGTTATCGTTCTGGCCGCAGTGATTATCGTGGT
>JAEEKU010000035.1 GCA_016282555.1 Methanomassiliicoccaceae archaeon | reverse complement strand
CCTCTGTCTGTTCATGTACTTCGTGATTTCCTTCTGTATGTACGGAACCCTCGGAATGGTCAACGACGGAAGCATCGAGACCATCGAAATCGCCGGAGCCTCCACTCTTATCCCCATAGCCAAGAGCGATTTCGGAGACATAGGGGGAATCATCGCCATCATCCTTCTGATCGCGGGAATGGTCATGATCATCCAGAGCGCGTTCCTCGGAACCGCGAGAACCATTCAGATTATGGCTAAAGACGGAAACTTCCCGGTTGTGTTCTCTAAAACCAACAAATACGGCGTGCCGATGTACGCCATGTACTTCGAAGTCGCGATCGGAGTGGTGATCATCCTTACGGGAATCACAGCATCGCAGATCCTCGCGGTTTCCGCGCTGGGATTCGCCATCGCGCTGGGAATGTGCTGCGCGGCATTCATCAAATCCCGCAGGGATCCCCGCTTCAAAGACGTGGAAAGAGTTTACAAAGTGGGTAAATTCTGGTACGCGGGAGCATGGTTCATGATGATTTTCGAATTCTTCTTCATGATCCCGGGACTGTTCTACTATGTGTACGACCTCATGGGGCTCGTATACGTGTTCGTAGGAATCGGAGCCACTCTCCTGTACGTTCCCTTCTGGTTCGCGCTCCAGTACTGGAACCGCTCCCATCACCCCGAAATGGTGTGCGGGATAAACTGAAAAACATCCGGACTCCGGTCCGGTTTTCTCAATTATTTTATCTGCGATCGGAATTCCCGTCTCATGGTCGGCATCAGACCGGAGAAGATCGACGATTATCTGTATTCCGTCCGTTTCGACGAATATGACTATGACTGCGGAGAAGAGTATTTCCGCGATAATCCCGCCCCGGCCGGATCTTGCTCCGCGGTATACAAAAACGGACTGTTCGGCAGGAATTACGACTGGGCCATCGGAGACAAGGCCGATTTCGTCATTTACGTTCCCGCGGACAGATACAGACATTCCTCCCTAGGGGTATCGTCATCGCTGATTCCCTCTGATGAAGCCGGTTCCGGCAGCAGCCCCCTGTTTCCTGTCGTCCCTTTCATGACCATGGACGGGATCAACGATGCCGGAGTGGTCTGCTGCGTCAACGGAATCACGGTCAGCGATCGCGGAAAAACCCCCGGCACCAATCCTGGTAAAAAAAGACTCAACATGTCCTCGGTAGTTAGATACGTTCTCGATTACGCCGGATCCGTATATGACGCGATCGGCCTGATAAACGAATGCGACATCCACTCCATACCGAAAAGCCGCCTCAGCGGATTCGAGATGCATTATCTTATTGCCGATCCTTACCGTTCCGCCGCCGTGGAATTCGTCGACGGAAAAGTCTGCGTAACGTTCGGAACCAGAGTGCTTTCCAATTTCCACATATCCGGCGTGCGTAAAAAATCCGATCTGGATCCTCATTCCCACGGAATCGAAAGGTACAATATCCTTTCAAAGGGGTATCCGGAAGTAAAAGACACTGATTCCATGTTTTCTCTGATGAAGCAGGCGTGGTATTCCAGAACCTACAGCCGTTCCACCGATCCGTTCTGGTACAGCGAATACTGCAACGACTATACGAAAAAAGGAGAAGGAGATTTCACTATCTTTTCGGAAATCGAGGATTGGATGGAAGCCCGCATAGACCGCGCCATTGCAAAATTCGAAGGGAAGGAACTGATAGACAAATGGCACACCGGCCACTGCTCTGTTTACGACATCGGCAAAAAAACGCTAGATCTCATCCCCAACGAAACCGGCAGAAGATATTCGTTTTCGCTGGAAAATGCGATTGCGACAGGAAAAATCGCCTGCAGAAGGGTTGAATGAAATGATCACGGAACAGGACGGCTTTGTTTTCGAAATTAACGGCGAAACTGCCGTTCTTATTTCCTGCAAAAGAGAAGAAACGGATATTCCGGTCCCCGGTTCGGTTTTGCTGGATGACAGAACCGTTCCGGTAGTATGCATCGGAGCCTCAGCTTTTTCGGAATCGGATATCACTTCGGTTTTTATCCCGGATTCCGTCGTCTGCATTTCGGAAAAGGCCTTTTCGGGATGCTCTTCTCTTGTTTCCGTACATTTTCCTTCCGGTCTCGAGATAATCTCCGCAAACGCGTTCTACGGATGCCAGTCTCTTACCGGAATCGTTCTTCCGGAGAGCGTTACTTTCATCGGGGAAGAAGCGTTTGCCGACTGCATTCTTCTCGAAACCGTAAAATTCCCGGAATCTCTGGACTGCCTCGGCGACTGGGCGTTTTCCGGATGTCTTTCGATGAAATCCGCGGTTCTGCCTGCTTCGCTCGCTCATATAGGCGGCGGAGCCTTTTCTGACTGCGCCACGCTTGAAAGCGTTATTTTCCCGGACGTTCTGGAATCCGTAGGGAGGCTGGCGTTTTTCAAATGCATGAACCTCAGAACCCTG
>JAEEKU010000034.1 GCA_016282555.1 Methanomassiliicoccaceae archaeon | reverse complement strand
GCGTACATATAGCCGAGAGTGTTCTGAGCCCCCTCATAACCCTGTCCGGCCGCTTTAAAGAACCATCCGAAGGCAGTCTCATGCGATTTCTCTACCCCCCGCCCGTCGTAATACATGTTGCCGAGGCCGAACTGAGCCGCGGAGAACCCCTGTTCCGCTCCTTTCCTGTACCACTCCGCCGCTTTCTCAAAGGACTGCTCAGTCCCCTCTCCGTGCTCGTACATGTACCCGGCGTCTGTCTGGGCTTCCGCGTCCCCTTGTCCGGCTGCTCTGAGAATCCATCTGAAAGACTCCGTCTCAGACTTCTCCGCTCCGTATCCCGTATAGTACACCCATGCGATCTCCTTCGATGCTTCCGCCAGCCCTTTGCCGGAAGCCGTCTTCAGCATTCCGAGAGCTTTCTCGGAAGATTTCCGGACCCCGATGCCGAGAAGATAATGAATGCCCGTCTCGAACAGGGCCAGAGCATGCCCCTGGCTTACGGCTTTCCCATACCATTCGCGGGACTTCTCCTCCGAGCGGTCCGTGCCGAAGCCGTACCAGTACGCAACCCCGAGAATATACTGAGCATCGGAATCTCCTCCGTCCGCAAGCTCCTTCAGGGAAGAAACGAGTTCCTCGTCTGTAATGTCTCTGCGCGTCAGAGCGCCGATCAAAGACCGGACTTTGTCGTAATGGCTGCCCCTCTTCCCGCCATCCAGAAACCACCGGGCGAGTTCAGGGGCGGAACTGCCGTCTCCGGTCATGAACGGACGATGTGTCTCCGCATATTTCGTTTTGCCTGCTCGAAGCCACTGCGAAACGGAGCATAGGACAACCCGCTGCAGCAACAATAATCCGGGCGTCCGGGAAGTTATTTATTAAACAGGCGGCATCGCCGGAATATGCCCGATCCTAAATTATGTGCTGTTTCCACGGCCTCGTGCGCCGTAATATGGGGCTTCATCGGAATATGCACGAAAACCCTTTCGGATGCCGGAATGGACTCCGTACAGATCAACACGATACGGTCAACCGTGTGCCTTATAGCCATAACCGTCGTGCTTCTGGCGGTAAACAGAAAACTGTTCTCGATAAGGGCGAAGGACCTCTGGATTCTCATCCTGACGGCTGTAACCAAAGTGATGATAGACGTTCTCTACATCCATGCCCAGACTACGATCGGTCTGTCTATGGCGGGAGTTCTTCTGAGCACGAACTGCTATTTCGCGCTGGCGCTGTCTTATCTGCTGTTCCGGGACCGCATTCCGGCCAGAAGGATACTGGCCGCGGCGATCGGCTTCTCCGGGTGCGCGCTGGCCGTCGGAGTGTTCTCGGGTGTCGGAGAACTGGAAGTGCTGGGAATATGCGTCGGGCTGGGAGCCGGGCTCGGAGAAGCGCTTCATGCGGCGACGTTCAAACTCTCCATCGAAAGAAACTATTCCGAATCGACGGTTCTGTTTTACGTGTTCCTTTTCAGCACGGCGATGCTTATTCCGTTCTCCAATCCGTCCGAAATAATATCGGCCGTATCGGGAGATCCGCAGATTCTCGCGGTCTCCCTCGCCATAGGCCTGGTGTTTACCGCGCTTCCGTATTATCTGTATTCGAAGGGGCTCGAAGGCCTGGATATCGGAACTGTTTCAATAATTATGTTTCTCGAAACAGCCACAGCCTCGATTCTGGGATTCGCGGTATTCGGAGAGCCTCTGACGATATTTACCGCGGTCGGAATAGCGATGATCTTCGTATCCGTGGTGATTATGAACTACGGAAATAACGGCAGGAACAACGAACGCCGCGGAACCGGATAAAATGTGGAAAATAGGCGACATAGACATTGACGGGAGAGCGGTCCTCGGTCCGATGTCCGGATTTACTTTCGAAAGCTACAGAAATTTCATGAGACCTTTCGGAATCGCCCTCTCTTTCACCGAAATGACGTCCTCGCAGGGGATAATCCACGACTGCGAGAGGACTTCCTCCATGTACATCGGGTTCAAACCTGACCGTCCGACCGGACTCCAGCTTTTCGGAAACAATCCGGAGACGATTTCAGAATCGGCGGCTATTGCTCTGAAAAAGAATCCGGGCATCGATTTCTTCGATGTGAATCTGGGATGTCCGGTGCCCAAAGTCCGCCGTTCCGGTTCCGGCTCCGCCCTCGCCGAATATCCTGAAAAATGCGGACAGACCGTCCGCTGCATCAAAAAAAGAACCGGACTGCCTGTAACCGTCAAAATACGTCTGGGAAAAAGCATGGATTCCCTGAACTATCGGGAAGTCATCAGGGAAACGGTCTCCGCCGGCGCGGATGCCGTCACGGTGCATGCCAGAACCGTAAAGGAAGGATATTCCGGCATCCCGCATTACGATCTCATCAGAAATCTCGGCTCCGAAATCTCCGTTCCTCTGATCGTCTCCGGAAACATTTTCTCGCTGGACGATGCCGTGAATGCTGTAAAAATAACGGGCGCGGACGGCGTCATGATAGCCCGCGGCGGAATAGGAAATCCGTTTCTGGCAACCCAGATAGACTCCTGGTTCCGTTACGGAAAAAGACTGCCGGATCTGGATGCCGGGGAACAGATAAAAAACTGCATGATCCTGTCCGAAATGGTCATCTCCGAAAAAGGCGAGGAGGCCGGAGTCAGAAAACTTCACAGCATCGCCCCGAAATTCCTGTCCGGATACGGCGGATGCAGAAGATACCGCCACGAGCTCGCGAACGTCCCCCGGACCAAGGAGGAGCTGTTCGCCATTCTGGAAAAGGTAAACGCGCAGATCGATTCAGGCAGCGTGCATGC
>JAEEKU010000033.1 GCA_016282555.1 Methanomassiliicoccaceae archaeon | reverse complement strand
TCAGTGTGGAAATATTATCTCCAGCAGGTTCTCCGGACAGTCTTCCCGCGGCTGTCAAAGCGGGAGCCGATGCGGTCTATCTCGCCGGGAAAGGGTTCGGCGCCCGTGCCTTCGCGGGCAATTTCAGCGACAGCGAACTGGAGGGCGCCGTAGGATACGCCCACGATCACGGCGTGAAGGTTCACGTCACGGTCAATACCCTGATAAAAAACAGCGAGATGGAGGAAGCCGTCTCCTTCGTCAGATTTCTCGCAGATATCGGCGCCGATGCGGTTATCGTGCAGGATCTGGGTCTTCTGAAATGCCGTTCGAGAATCGACATTCCCAAACACGCTTCGACCCAGATGCAGATCCACTCCGCAAAGGGTCTGGAATGGTGTTCCGAAAACGGTCTGGATCGCGCCGTCCTCGCCAGGGAGCTGACGATGGAGGAGCTTTCCGAAATCATTCCGGATTCTCCGGTGGAGACCGAGGTTTTCATTCAGGGAGCCTTATGCTACTGCATATCCGGCGGATGCCTCATGTCGAGCCATATCGGCGGACGCAGCGGGAACAGGGGCTCATGCGCCCAGCCCTGCAGGAAGAGATACGTCTCCGGAGACAGGGAGGGATATCTTCTAAGCTGCGCCGACCTTTACGGAATAGATTACATCGAAGACCTGAGGAAACTGGGGACCGATTCCCTGAAGATAGAGGGCCGCATGAGATCCCCGGCATACGCCTACCTGGCCACCAAAGCCTATTCCATGGCCGAGAAGGGATTGAAGAACGAGGAATTCTACGAGACTCTGAAACTTCTCCGGACCGTATTCAACCGGGGGATCTGCTCCGGATATCTGGGTCCTTTCGAATCGCCGGTTCAGTCCGGATACCCGGATAACCGCGGTTTTTACATGGGCGAAGTGCAGATACGCGGAAAGAAGTTCTTCTCCGAAGGACTGATCGATGATCTTAATCTGAAAGACGGGATAACCCTGTTCAGCGGAGACGAGAAAGCCGGCGGGTTCAAAGTCGCCGATCTCAATCCCACACATGTTCCGTTCAGCATACGCGACGGAAAATACAGCCTGTACCGCACCTACGATCCGCGCATCGACGTCATCAAAAATCTGATCGGAGAGACCCCGGCATTCAAAGGATCGTCGGCGAGAGCTCCGGTGTCTCTGAAACTCCAGAGCCGTCCGGTAAGCGAAACCAGGCCTCAGCGCTCTTTCTACGTTTCCGCAATTAAAACTCTGGAAACCGTGCTTCCGTACGCGGATCGCATTTATTTCGACAATTCCGATAAGATAGCAGAGGCCCGGGAGATATGCGCCCGGAGCAATAAGGAGCTGGTGGCCCTGCTTCCGAGATTCGATCCCCTCGACGATTTCGCGGAAACGGAGTATCCGGTTATGGTCAACACCCCGGGGCAGTATCACGCCTGCAGGAAATCTCCGAGAATTTACGCTTCGAGTAATATGAATTTCTTCAATTCCTATTTCCCGCTGAAACTGTACCAGGCTACGCTTTCCACCGAGCTTTCCCGCAGGGAGATCTCCGATGTGGTGAAACATTCCGGAATCCGCACCGAGGTAATGGTGTTCGGAAGGATGGAGCTTATGGTCACCAGGGATCCCGGCATGGACAGCTGCGTTCTGAAGGATGAGAAGGATATTTCGTTCCCGGTGTACCGCGACAGATACGGCTATTCCCGCATTCTGAATTCTGCTGATCTAAACCTCATAGGAAACATCGGCGAGCTGGGACGCATGGGAGTGGACTCCGTCGGATTCGATCTGAGGAAGCGTCCTCCGGCTCTCGCCAGAGCGGTCTGCGAGGCCTGCGTCAGTCCGGCTTCGGAATCTAAACTGGAAGAGATCTGCGGAGGTTTTACCAGAGGCCTTTACCAGCGCGGCGTGTGACCGCACACGCATCCCTTTATAGATTTGACAGACAGAATATCCCCTATGCACGATACTAAAGGCGACATGGGGTTTATGGAGGCCGTCCTGTCAATGATGGCCGTGGTTCTGGCTCTTACGGCATTCTTCGGGGCCGTGATGCTGCTGACGGCCTCCGATCACGGGCAGAGTTACAGGTTTGATGCCGGTATGCTTGACGGAGAAATAACAGACGGCGAATTCGTCCCCGGATACCAGGATTATCTCCGGGAGTATCTGGACGCTTCCGGGAAAAAATTCGTTTCGGTGGATGCGGAGATTCCGGGCGGATTCTGCGGAGAAATAAAGAAGGAAACCGCCGGAACCGATCCCGGGCGCGGATACACTTCGTTATTCAGCGCCGGCACCGCCTCGGACGATGCGGGAAGGCGCATTCCGGTATGGTGCAGGGTGGTATTCTGCTGAACGACAGCCGTGGTCTGACCGCGTTCACGGATGCCATGGTATTCATGATGATTCTGGTTATCGCGCTCTCTTTAATCGCTGTCTATGTCCATCCTGCCAGTATTTCAGAGCCTGATGCGTCCGAGATACTCGACATCATCTCCGAATCCAGGTTCAGAATCAGCGACATGAGCGGGCTGGACGATGACGCCGTAGTTTATCTTACGGATCTGCTGGCGCTGAGGACGTACGCGGGAATCGGAACAGCAGCGGAATATACGGAGGAGCTGCTGGAAAAATACTGCAGAGGCCATCCGTATTCCGCCGAGATCGCCTTCGGGGATAAAACCCTGAATCTGGGAGGCGGAGGTTTCAGCGCGGTATCCGGGGCGTCTGCTTCTTATCCGGTCAGAACGGGAGGGACGGTGGATATCAGCATAAGCATCGGGCGGCGACGTCCTTCCGTCTCTCTTCGATCTTTTCCCTGATCGTGGATCTGATAATGCGGGTACACGGCCAGGAACCGTCCATGTAGGAAATGAGATCCAGAATGTCCGCATCGGGATTGACGAGCGCCAGATATACCCTGCTCATGAACATCGAGACAGCATAGGGAAAATCATCGCAGATCTGCGGGCGGTCCTTCCAGATAGTGCATTTGTTATCCTTTCCCAGGAACACGCAGGGGGATGTTTTGGAAAGAAGGAATCTTCCGTCCGGCATGCGTATGAGATATCCGTCTATGAATTGCGCGATATCGACTCCGGCTGCGGAAGCGATTCTTTCGAACTCCTCCGGTTTTATCACGATATTGGGCTGGTGACAGCATTTTCCGCACATCTCGCAGGGAAACTGAGGGCGGTAGCTCATGCATATTTCATAAGCTATATCGAGATTCTTCTCCATCTCCGGGCTTATGGTTCCCAATCCGTCCAATATGTATTTCCCGCGGTAAACAGCCATCAGAACACCGCCGAGCTGAGGCCGGACATGAAACCGAATATGCTTAGTATAAGGCCGGCGGCGGCGATCGCCGTGAGGGCAACGCGGTTGCTGCTTCCCAGCAGTCTCGGGAGATTGATCGAATAACCGCCTAGCACCATCCCGACGGCTCCCGCTCCGATCGCGGCATATTCCAGATCGTTCTGGAAAGCCAGAACGGCTGCGGCTGCTCCGACTACGAGCGTGAGAACGCAGAACGCCATGGCGTTGGGTTTTCTTTCCGGAATGTAGG
>JAEEKU010000032.1 GCA_016282555.1 Methanomassiliicoccaceae archaeon | reverse complement strand
GGGGAACCTGCAGATGGATCACCTCCTGCGCGGGACGGACTCACGTCCGTCCCCTATTACGCTCACGGATTGCAAGGAAATCGAAGATTTCCCGCAGTTCCCTTGGCAGTTTCCATGCACCAGACGCAGCATCGAACATCAATCTTCACGTTTTATACCATTTCGGATAAGTGGTCGGTATGAAAATTCCCTGTAACAGTTTCAAAGCGATCAGTTCTGCAACACAGATACGTTCTAAAATCGAATTGTATCTTAAACGCATCAACGGCGGCAGTATCGATCTCGGCCCTCTTTCGATCGTTATCAACAATTCGTATTCGAAGGGTTTGATCGATTCCGAAAAACGCGATACTCTGATATCCATCCTGGTCAGATGCGAAGAGATCCTGTTCAACACCCACGAGGGGGATTTTATAGAGTTCAAAGAAATGATGAAATGGTCGGCTTATATCGATTCTCTTTGACTCAGTTATTATTCTTTTTCCGCAAACTTTTTCATTCATTTTATCAGCCGCTGTTGTTCTCCTCGGTCTCCTCGAACGCCTTCAGTCTTATCGTGTTTCTGGTGCCTTCAATTTCAGCATCCTTGGCAAACATATCCATAGCCATTTTGGTGTTCGACTCTTCGGCACGGTTTTTAAGGTATATGGTTCCGAGACAGTACATGGCATACTTGTTTCCTTTCTCAGCGGCCATTTTATACCATTTTTCCGCAGTCATATAGTCCTGGACGACTCCGCGCCCGTTTTCGTAGCACCATCCGAGACAGTACATCGCATAGTTATTGCCCAGCTCAGCGGATTTTCTGTACCATTCGGATGCGTTCATGTACGATTGTTCCACTCCCTTTCCGTAATAGTAGCACCATCCCAGGCTGTACATCGCATAGTTATTGCCCAGCTCAGCGGCTTTTTTATACCATTCCGCCGCGATAACATATGATTTGGTCTTTCCGGTTCCGTAATAATAGCACCATCCGAGCCCGTACATGCAGAACGCATCTCCGAGTTTTTCTCCCATCTCGTACAGTTCTATCGCTTTATCGTACGATTGTCTGACTCCCCTGCCGTAATAATAGCATTCGCTGAGATTGCCTATTGATTTCACGTCCCCGGCGTCTATGGCTTTCTGGTAGTATTCTACCGCCTTCTCGTACGACTGTTTTACGCCGTATCCCCTCTCGTAGCATTCGCCCAGATTATGCATCGCAAGCGAATTTCCCAGATCGGCCGCTTTTTTATACCACTCTGCGGCGTGGGCGTACGACTGTTCCACTCCTTTCCCGTTTTCGTAGCACCATCCCAGACTGTACATCGCATAGTTGTTTCCGGATTTTGCCGCTTTCTCGTACAATCTGATTCCCTTGCCGTATGACTGTCCGACGCCCACTCCGTTGATATAACACCATCCGAGGCTGTGGACGGAGTACATATTCCCTCTCGCCGCAGCCTTCTCATACCATTCTATAGCTTTTTCAGCGGATTTTTCGCATCCTATGCCGTTCTGATAACATTTCCCCAGGCTGTGCATCGCATACGGGTTGTTCAGTGCGGCCGCTCTCTTGTAGAGTCTGAACGCCTCTTCGTACGATTTTTCCACGCCTTTTCCATTGTAGTAGCACCAGGCGAGTCCGTTCATAGAAAACGAATCGTTGTTTCCGATTCCTTTTTTGTACCATTCGATAGCCTTTTCGTATGATACTTCGACTCCGCGGCCGAAACAATAACTGTCTCCCAGATTGCACATGGACCTCGCATCGCCCAGTTCCGCCGCCTTCTCATACCATTTCACCGATTCGGCGAAAGATACCGGTACTCCTTTGCCGTCTCTGTACGCATCCCCTATGTTTTTCATCGCGTAGGGGTTGCCTTTCTGGGCGGCCCTCTGATACCATTTTAATGCTTCGGAATCGGATTTTTCCACCCCTTTCCCTTCGGCATAACATTTACCGAGACTGTGCATAGCATGGGCGTTGCCGAGTTCCGACGCTTTCCTGTACCAGATCACGGCTTCGGAGTACGATTTGGGAACCCCTTTCCCCTCGGCATAGCATTTACCGAGACTGTGCATAGCTCTGGAATGTCCCATTTCAGAGGCTTCGGCATAGCATTTCACAGCTTTTTCATAAGATTTCGGAACTCCCGCTCCGGTCTCGTAACTTCTGCCGAGATTATATAAACGATTTGATTCCCGTCTGCGGGAATCTTCGTCTTCTTTGCTTTTTTCGGAAATCATCTCTGCCTCCGGTGCCGACTCGTTTCTGATTCTTACTTTGGTGGAATAATTATGTTTGTGTATGCTTAAAAAATTTATATAAGTATCAATAACTAATATCATGGGAGATCCTTCTGCGCGCAAACTTCTTCGCTGTAACCGTTGCGATTCTGTCATAGACGACGAAAATTATTTCAGCAGCCTGGGTTCGGAGCCCCTTATTCTTTGTTCGAAGTGCCATTCCAAAGTGAAAGACGCATGGCCTCAGATGTGCATCGATCCCAGTGCCAGAAAGACTTTCGTCATAGAAACTCTGTGCGAGAAGCCCGCGGACCGCATTTATATGTCCTCGGTTCCCAATCACAAGGATACCCTGAAATGTCTGGAGCGCGAAGGATACAGGATCTGCCTCGAATCAGACGGGTATTACCATCTTAGGGATTCCCCCGAGCTTGCCGGTTTTACCGAATCGCTTTCATCCTGCAGCACCTCCGAAGACGCGAAGTGGATCCGCAAAAAATATTCCAGACACTGGCAGTGGCTGTGCAAGGCCTATTCGGAAAACCGCGGAATCCCCTGTACGGAGGATTGCGAAGAGCTGATCCGCAGCTCCTGCCGTATATCCGATGAGAATGACGAATCCCCGGACGAACTGTCCGGATTCAGATCCGATATGCACGAAAGGGTTTTTCTGAGGCTTCTCGACCTTATGATGGAGGAATGCGACGGCATCTCCGTTTCCGGTCCCGGAATGATCGAATTCAAAGGAAGGGAATTGTCATACGGGCTCATCGCGCAGGAGTCGATGATCGGGGATATAAGCGGTTTCGACTGCGACATTTTCGTCAGCGAAGACTCCATAGAATGCTTCGTCGACGACGACGTCATTCCGTTTCTCGATTATTTCGAGTTAAGAGGTAATAAAAAGGCGGAGGATATATCCGGGTATATGTGCGGGCTGTGCAGGAGGGGGTTGTGACGGTTTCCTTGCTGATTCCGCTCAACGATCAGGAACTTTCATTGTTTTTTTATACGGGCAGAATGCCTCTCCGCACTAAATTCGCCGATTCTCTCGCCGAGGACGTGGATTTTGTTTACGCGTGCAGCGGGCAGGATCTCATAGGGCCGTTCGCCGTGACCGGCACCGGGTCGGGAGAACTTATCTGCAAGGCCGAAGAGGCCGTTTTGAAGTTTCCGTACAGGGAAATAAAATTTCCGCTGAGGATCCGGAACGAGATCATCAGGGAGGCGCTTCCTCCGGTTCCGGAATACGAATCCGTCACGGGGGATCCTTTCGCGGACGGGCTTATCGCATCCTCTTCCGGCGGGACAATAACCTTCGAATCCGGAAACTGGCAGCTGATCCGGCATTGCGCGTCCCGTCTGTCCGCGGCCGGAATATCATATTCGATGGATAACGCTTCCGAAATCCGCATCGGAGGCTCCGGATTGCCGGACATTTCCGTATCTGACGGGCGGTACAGCGACGGTTTTATGGCCGGTTTTCTTTCTTCAAAAACCGTTTCCGGAAAAGTTTTCGGCTGTCCGGAAGAGCTGATCGGGAGTTTCGGCAGCAGAGCAATCCTGTTCCGCGATCCTTACGGAAACGTTTCCGTGTCCCCGATGTCCTCCGACGTTTATCCTTTCGGAATCGACGGAATCTGCAGGAAGGATCCGGGCAATATTAAGGGTATTTTCGCGTTCTCCGCGTCGGAATCCGCTTTTCTTTATGCGATGGAATATTCCGGATACGCGGTGAAATGCCTTTGGTCCGATTCGGCGGCCGGAATGTACTCGTTCTCCGGCGAAAACGGCAGTTACGATATAATACTGGTTCCGGAAATGAGAGACGGCGTTTTTTCCGGGTTCAAAGGACGCCGCATCGCCGACGGCGCGTTGGTGGCCGTGCTCCGGAACGGTCCTAAATACGCTCTTTTCGGAAGTCTGAAACCGCTTTCCGGAGTCACCGGGTGCGGATGGAGACATTTCGAAGGTTTTTTCACGGAATCCGGTCCCGAAATGCCGCAGACCGTCCGGGACGAACTCAAACGCGGCCTGAAAATAATATGGGGAGGAATAAACGATGGGGAATATCGAGACTTTTCGCAGCCAGTATCTGAGCGGTATACTATCCGACGCATCCATGGCAGGAATTACTCTTCGCGAGTGCTTCCTTACCGAAACCACCCGGGAACTGTCCGCTTCGGATATATGTCCGGAGGCGGAGCCCTGTATGTTCACGGGTACGGGAAAGCGCGGGGGAATCTGTCTGGTGCACGG
>JAEEKU010000031.1 GCA_016282555.1 Methanomassiliicoccaceae archaeon | reverse complement strand
GTTACGGCGAGACCTTCCGACTCCAGGCTGGCGGAAGCGTAAGCATCTTTTTCGAATTCCAGACCGCTGCGAATCGCTTCGGCCAGTTCGGAAAATGAGATACTCGATGAGACGGAAAGCGACGATTTCCCCGCTTCCAGTCTGATAATATCCTCTTCGGCCGGGAAAGACGCGTCCATGCTCACGAAAGTCAAATCCAGGGAGTCTCTGCCCCCTTCGCCCGACTTCATGCGGAGATCTTCCGCAACAATGCGGGCCCCGTCAGCGGCCAGCACGGTTATCTTCGAGGCCCCGGCTTCCGTTCCGCTGCAATAATCTGCGAGACTGAGAGCGGATATGCTTCCCGTCTCCCGGTATTCCTCCGCCAGTCTGCCGGCGTCGATTCTGTCCAGAACTATGACGGGATTCTCCGCCGAGACCTCCGCGGCGGGCATGCGTACGTACGCGGCGTATCCCGCTGCAGCGAGATCTATGCTGATCCGGGTCCCGCTCCCGGAGGCGTCCAGTACAATATCCGCCTTCAGATTTCCGGGTCCCGCTCCCGTAATACGCGTAAAGGAAATCCCGGCGTCTCCGGTGCCGTCGATTCTTATTCCCTCCGATTCCAGATGCGCCGAGACGTGCGCGTCGTTTTCAAATACTAAATCATTGCGGATCGCCTCCGCCAGTTCGGAGAAGGGAATTCCCGACGATACGGTAACGACAGAGCGCGACGCATCCAGATCGACGGTTCCGTCCCCGGTCTGCATCTGCGCTCCGGCGTTATCGAAAGATACTTCCAGATATCCTCTGCCTCCGCCGGATGCCTCCGCGTGAAGATTTTCCGCCCTGAACTCTGAATCGCCGGAAACCGTGGTGACATTCCCGGCGTCCAGCTCCGTCATGCCGCAGGCGTCGGCCAGAGCGGCGACGGATATGTTTCCCGACAGAACTTCTTCCAGCAGAAGATCCGCATCGGCCCTGTCGAACGCCAGCGTCAGATCCGAGACAGTCACGGCTGCGTTTTTATCTCCGGAAGCAGCGATATCCATAGCGTATCCCTGAGCGGAGACGTTGCCCCCCGCCAGAAGATCTCCTCCCGGCGTGCGCTCCGCCCTCAGATCAATCGATGAAAAGGATCCTCCCGCCGGCACGAACGATGCCGATACGGATCTCTCGCCGTCCGCGTACGACAGTTTCATTTTGTACGCCTCCAGCGACGCGTCCGCGTAAGAGCCGTCGCGCACCGGACGGCCGGACTTCAGCGATTCCGCCAGTTCAGCCAGAGGCATGCCGGATGACAGCGAGGCGGACGCCTTCTCCGCGATTATTTCTATAATCTTCTCTCCGGCGGCGATGTCCGCGGAAAGATAACCGGCAGCCGCGTCCAGTCCGCCGCGACCTGTGCTTGCGATATGGAAATCTTCAGCCTCGGCGGAGCCGGATTCCGATTCGAAAACCGCGCGCGAAGCTTCGGCGCTGACGCCTCCGCATAAATCGATCAGACTCAGAACGGATACGGCTCCGTTTTCCCTGTAATAATCCAGTATGCCTGCGGCGTCGGCTCTGTCCAGATATATTTCCGGATCTTTCAGGGAGACTCTGGCCGTAGGCATCAACGCCTCCGCCAGGAATCCGGGGGCGCTGAGCCCGGTGCTGATCCTCGCCCCGCGCGGGGAGCCGTCCAGAGCCAGATCCGCTTCGATCAGAGAGCCCGAAGAGAAGCTTGCAAAGGACAGAACCGAATCCGCGGACGAGATCTCCAGCCCCTCCGTTTCTACGTGAAGCGACGCGTAAACGTTTTTATCGAAAGACATTCCGCCGCGCAGGTAACCGGCAAGCTCGTAAAACGGAATGCCGGAAACGGCGATGACATCTGAGCGATCCATATCTATGCTGACAGATTCTCCTTCCGCGGCCGCTCTGACGGATGCGTTATCGAAACCAAGTGCAATCCTGCCTGAATCGGCTCTGAAATCCAGATTTCCGATTACTGCCGATGCTCCGTCCGTCTCCGCCTCCAGCTCCGAAGCGCGCAGCTCCGCGTTTCCGCTGAAATCCGCCAGCATGGACAGGGTTACCGCTCCGCTTCCGCGGTACGCGGAGATCAGCGCGTCAAGGTTCAGCCCGTCTGCCAGAAGATCCAAATCCGTTGCGATCAGGCTTCCGCCGGAGCCTCCGGCAGATAATCTGTATCCCGCCGCGGATACGCTCCCGTTAACCCCGGTATAACCTCCGCGGGACCTCTCCGCTTCGATCTTGATCTCAACGGCATCCTGAGCAGCCCCGGAGACTTTCGTCCAGGAGATATCGAAACTCCCGTTTCCTCCTTCATAGGAAATGTCCGCGTCCCTCGCGCGCATACTGAACGATACGCCGGATCCTTCCGGAAGCTCCGTTCCGCCGATCCAGGCGTCGATGTATTCTGAAAGCGGGCCGTCCGCGGAAACTGTGATCTCGATCTGCCCGGCATCCGCTGATAAATATCCGTCTCTGAAAGGAACCTCCGCCGACAGATAACCAAACGACATCTCCAGAACGCCCAGGCTCCCCTCGCTTAACAAAAGAATGTCAGCGTCCTTTATGTCCGCGGTCTCCCGCCCCGAGCAGGTAAAAGACGATATGCCCAGATGCATCCTCCGGCAATTGTCCAGAATGTCCCCGGCATCAACCGATCCCATACCAGAGAAGATAAGAAACAGATTCTTCAGATTCAGACGGTCAGCCTCGGCGGTCACGCCCTCCAGCTCCGCCGATGCCGCAGAGCCTTCGGAGACGTACACCGTCTTTATGCTCTCCGCGGAGACGCCTATATCCGCCGACAGATCCGTTCCGACGGCCAGATATTCCAGGGCGATGCCCTTCGCGAGAATGCCGCAGTCGATTCCGTCCTCCCTCCATCCGGCTTTAAGCCCGTAAACCGCGTCCCTGTCGTAAACCAGAGAAAGATCGTAAAGGTTTCTGGTTCCCCTGTCAGCATCGTACAATGCGGCGGACTCGGCGGTGACGGTTATGCTTTTCACGGCGTCTCCGAGATCGCTGACCGAACCGTCGGAAGCGATCAGAGAGAACAGGAACGAAGCCAGCGCGCTCAGATCGAAATCTGCTTTCCACTTCACGTTCCGGAAAGTGTTCTCCGAAAGGGCGGAGCCTCCGTCGTATTTTCCTATTTTAACAGATTTTACGGATGAACCGACGGAGATCATGCCGTCCCCGGCGGATACGTCTATGTCCCCGAAACCGGAAATCTCCGTTACGGACGTCAGATCGCTGCCGGCGTACTCCGTAACCGATCTGATGCCCGCGATGCTGAAATCCGTGACGAAGAACGATTTGTCCCGTACGGATACCGCGGCTTCGATCGAATTATCCGGATCGAGAGACGTTACGGTAACGGTGCGGGTGTTGAGCTCTTTTCCTTCGTATGTGTTCGTCTCGCCGAACGCCAGGGACGTGAATCCGACGGATTCCTCCAGTCCCCCCGCCGATACTCTGTAAACTATTTTTAAATCGTAAACCGACAGGCTGTGCCCGTCCCACGCCGCATGCAGGGCGCGGTCGGATCCCGCCGGGCGGAAAGTTAGAGAGACTACTCCTTCGCTCAGGATCCTGCTCTCGGCCGCTACAGTACCGTCGAAGCTGTACGCGACGTCCTCTCCGAACGGGGGTATCAGGGATCCGCCTATCTCAATAAGAGAGCCGGATCCGATCGCGATGCTTCCTCCGGAGCATAATATCTCCGCGGATCCCGCCACGATTATTCTGGACGACGGGCCAATGTACAGATTGTACGACGAAACGTCCAGTCTGGCCCCGTCCGCTATCAGCAGATCCGTTCCGGGACCGAAGGACTCGTCCCCGTCCAGAATGTAATCTCCTTCGATGATCTCCGCGTCCGTCCCGGGCACGGAGACCGCGGCCAGCACCGCCGCGAAAACGGCGGCGAGAATCAGCGCGTATCCGGATCTCATAAGTCCTTCCCCCTTCCTGCCAGTATAACTGCGGTTGGCACCGCCGCGATGACGAAAATCACCGCTCCGTACATAAGGCCCTGCGCTATCCCCTCGGCGTAAACCGCCGCTATCTCGTCGGTAAGGCCGGGAAGCAGCATGACCATGTCCCTCAGCGGGGTTATCATAAGATTGGCGAGAGCGCTGTCGGCCGGCAGCTCGAACGGAAGAATGGAATTCCAGTGCTCCACAGCGCCGCTCAGCTTCTCTATCATATGCACGTCCGTGACGTACTGGTAAAAATTGTATCCGAGCCAGAGGGCCGCCGTGCGGATCATGATCGCGAACCCCATCAGCGCCCCGTTGTTGTCCTCGCCGGCCCGGTTCTGGATGGTGGCGTTGAGCATGGAGACGAGACATCCTATCGCCAGACCCAGAAGCACGAGGTGAGCCGCGAATACGAACGAGGGATCGTCCTTGCTGACTAACAGCATCGACAGCAGGGCTATCGGCGACAGAACGGCGCTCAGAAGAAGCCAGGGAAGATGCCCGGTCCTGTCTATGGTTTTGGATACCGACACCGCGGTGACCGCCGCTCCCATAACCAGCAGCGCGAAGAACGGAGCCGTCTCTGGGATAGACATCTGGTAGGTGAAGAAGGCGACCTTCAGCATGGCCCCGACCGCAGCCATGTCTATCGTTCCTAAAAGAACAATAAATATCATCGACGCGAGAGCGAGCTTCCAGTTGTCCAGCCTGCGGTGCAGGACCGAATACGGATTGAGAATCTCCGCGGCCAGAAGGATCATCAGCAGCATGATCAGGAACATCGAGCCCATGATCCCCTCCGGGGAGTTCAGATCCCAGTCCAGATACAGTTTCTGCAGGAACAGCACGAAGCAGCAGACCCAGACCGCGAGTATGGCCGCGCCCGGGAAGTCCGCCTTCACGCCGGAGGGAGCCCCGCGGGAGAGCACCTGGAGACAGGGGAACATGACTATCGCCTGCATGACCGCCAGCGACCAGAACGCCATCTGCCACCCCATTCCGTCGATGACCGCCTTTCCCGCGAACACCCCGACCAGCATTCCGAGGCCGAACCCCAGGGACATCACCCCGTTGGCGATGTAGCGCTTTTTGCGATCTCTCACGTCGTAGAATATCTGCGCTATGCACGTGATTATGATTACGCCGGCGCCGAGCCCCTGGACGAACCGGAACAGAAGAAAATGGCTCATATCTTGGCATACGGCGCAGGCGATAGTTCCGGCTATGAACGCGGACGAGCCCGCCAGATACGGATTCTTCCTCCCGTATCTGTCGATTAGCGTGGAGCACAGCCCCATGGAGGCGCATTCCCCCGCCACGAAGACCGGAAAAGCCCACGAGTATCCCTTATCCGGGAAAGAGTTCAGATCTATCATCAGATCCAGAGAGATTATCTGGGTGAATGCAGCCGGCACGCACACGACGAAGGTGCTGAACGACAGCAGGCACAGGCCGGGAAGACTCTTCTTGAATTCCGCGTCCGCAGTCATGCGGAAGATTAGCGCGGGCCTGTTATTAATTATAATCCCGATTTCGCACGCGGATCGGATTCCTGGCAGGCGCTTCTCAGTATTTTCATGCCGGCGCGCATCTGCTCCTCCGAGGGCGTGGCGAAATTGAGGCGGATGGTGTTCTTCCCGCCGGAGATGTGGAACGGCTCCCCGGGCATGACGGCTAACCCCTTCTCAATGCACGAGCGGTAGATCCTCATGGCGTCGGTTCCCTCCGGGGATTTCATCCATATGAACATTCCCCCGTCCGGAATGTTCCACGTCACATAATCTTTGAGATAATCTTCCATGAGATCGGTGAAAATCTCCATCTTCCCGCGGTAGACCTTCCTGAGCCTCCTGACGTACGCGCCGTAATCGGTCTTGGAAAGGTAATCCTCGGCAATAGCCTGGCAGAGGGTGCCCGGCTGGAGAGAGGAAGCCTCCAGAGTCTTCACGGCCTGCCCGGCCATCCATCCGGGAACGGCCATCCATCCGATCCTCATCGCCGGAGAGAGGATTTTGGAAAAAGAGCCGGTGAAAATGATATTGTCCGGGGCCATCGACTTCATGGTGCGGCCGGCGCGCCCGGAGAACCCCAGCTCGCCGTAAGCGTCGTCCTCGACCAGGACGCAGTCCGAACCGGAGATGATCGACGCCGTCTCCCTCCGAACCTGATCGGAATAACTGTACCCGGACGGATTCTGGTGATTGGGAATGGAATAGAAGAGCGCCGCCCCCTCTTTCACTAAAGCCTCCAGCCCCGGCACGTCGATCCCTCCCGGCCCTATGTCGACGCCCTTGAACCGGGGGCCGTAGGCGGAGAAGCACTGCTTCGCGCCCAGGTATCCCGGGTTTTCGACGGCCATGAGGTCCCCGCGGTTCAGAAAAAGCCTGCCGACGAGATCGAAGCACTCCTGCGAACCGTTCGTTAAGATTATGTTCTCCGGAGATGCATCGAAACCGAGTTTCCTTCTGCAGTATCCGGCGAGCCTCTCCCTAAGGGGATAATAGCCGGCGGTGCTTCCGTACTGCAGTATCTCCTTTCCCGATCTGAGAACGATCTCGCGGGCGGAACCGGCGAGCCCCTCCAGATCGAACAGCGAACTGTCGGGAAGGCCTGTGGCGAAAGAGATCATTCCCGGTTTGGATCCCTCTTCGGCGAGCTGCATTATGAACGAGTCCAGGATCCCCCCGGCCTGAACGGAGAAGGAGCGGGTCATGTCAGATTTCCGAGAAAGCGCTCTTCATCGCGGCCAGAGTCACGGTTTTGAGCTCGGGATTCATTCTGGTGATCTTGGCATGCCACTCCGCCACCGCGGCCATATCCGCAGTTCCGTTTTTGATGAGAGCGTCGGGAACGGGGATGCGCTTGTCCTTGCTGACATAGAGCCAGTAATCGCCGGATATGCGGCACACGAAAGGCAGGGCCCTGACCTTCACGGGAATCGATCTCAGAAGATCGTCTTTGTAATATTCGAGAACCTCGGCTTCGACCGCGTCCTTGGGAACCTGAATATCTTCACCGGTCAGCGGATGATCGGAGAAGGTTTTGTCTGTAAGATGGATTCTGCAGACGTACGTCCTGTTTCCGCCGGAGACATCCGCGGATATCTTCCCGTCCCTGAAGGCAACCGAGATCCTCTCCGGGTTGTGGATCTCTATGAACTTCTTAATCGGGAACGAGTTCACGGATATGTAGAAGCAGTAGGTCTGGGTAGAGGAGTAGACCAGATCCATCAGCGGAGACAGGTTGATCTGGACGGAATCGCTGTCCCAGTCCTTGGTCACGTCCTCCCTCTTGCCGAATTCCGGACCGAAATAGATCTTCTTCTTTCTGGCCCCGCGGACCTTGACCACGAGCATATCCGATCTGATGTCGTCAGCGTCGAAAACCAGAGGCTCGTAGGGCCTGGGGCCTTCGCCGAGATCGTAGGTTATCACAGGAATGTTCCAAAGGATCTTGAACGAAATGTCCCCGTAAGAGTACGGGCCTTCGAAATCATCGTCGTAGATGTCTTTGGCGAAAGACTCCCCGAACATTCCGAACGTTACGGACGTATCGGCGGGTATGTCCCCTTTCCCCTGATATTTGCAGGTGAAATCCGGAATGAGGAAATATTTCTCCGAAAGAAGGGATTTTCCGTCTTTTTCGGCTTTAAGGCAGAGAAGCCCGGAGGAATGACCCGTTCTGAGCTCGATCCTGCCGGCGCCGGGGACCTTTCCGAAGACGATCTCCCCGCCGGAATCTTCGACCCATACGGAGCATTCGGAGGGCTCGCACCCGGTTGCCGAGAGGGTAACTGAGGGGAACTCCGAGTAAAGGGGAATCTCCGAGCCGGAAACGGAAACTGACGCCTCTTTGACGGACGGGGAAAACGAGGCGGACGCCTTCACGGCGGTTTTTCTGGCCGGAGCTTTTCTGGGGGCTTTGGCCTCTTTTTTAGGCTCTTTATCAGACTCCGGAGCGGGCTGAACCGGGTTTGCGGACTCTTCCGCGGGTTCGGATTTGTCATCGGAAGCCGCCCGTATGCTTCCGCCCGGCGAAACATCGTAATGAGCTATCGTCAGATCCCCGGCGGAGACCGTGTCCAGAAGCGATGCCTTGGAGAGCCTGAACCTGAAGCCTTTGCGCGAAACGGCATATATCTCCCCGGCGGCGCGGTTCACGGTCATTCCGGAAGAATTGAAGAAAAGATAGTTTCTCTCTTTGTTGACGTAAACCGGCTCTCCGTCGATGGTGAGCGTGAACGTATCGAGGGGGTTTATTCCGAGCGAGGAGAGATCCACGAACGACTGGAAAGTGAGGCGGTAATCGCGGATCTTGGCGGAATCCAGACGCGTAATCGGAATTATACCCTGGCTGCAGTCCACCGACATGTTGAACGGGCCCTTTCCCTTGAAGCGCGGAACGTAAAGTGTGAACTTTCCGTCTTTGTAGTTGATCTTAGGAACGCTGTGCCCGAAGCCGAGACCGTCCTCGGGAGCGGACGGAGCGGACGGCCCGGGGATGCCGGCCCGGGGATTTTCCTCAGCGGCAGGTTTGGATTTGCCGAAGAATTCCTCAAAACTCATGTCCGAAATGTTCTTGCGATCCGCCATAGTAATATCTCCCGTGCTCCGTGTTGCCGACGGCCGGACGCGCGGCGCGGACTTGGCCGCCGTAAGACGGCCGCATCAGCTGGCTCCGGCACATTTCCGCCTCCGTTAACCGCGGATGCGCATCCGCCGGAGGTAATGCAGGGCTTCTGAATTCGGCGTTTCAGAAGTCTAAATGTTACTTCCGGCGAAATCTGTACACATTCATATATGTTCTGATAAACCTGCCGCGGCCGCGACTGCAAGCGGATACGGTACGGAACGATACATTGAAAACAGATGAAAAATGATGTTCGATGCTGCGTCTGGTGCATGGAAACTGCCAAGGGAACTGCGGGAAATCTTCGATTTCCTTGCAATCCGTGAGCGTAATAGGGGACGGACGTGAGTCCGTCCCGCGCAGGAGGTGATCCATCTGCAGGTTCCCC
>JAEEKU010000030.1 GCA_016282555.1 Methanomassiliicoccaceae archaeon | reverse complement strand
GCTGTACGGAAGCGGATTCGTTCTGAGAGGCCATTCGATCGAGGAATCCGCCGGCGCCAGATATCTGCGTCTATACGGGGATGACGGATTCTTCCTCAGGATAATGATCGATGAGAGCGGTTCGCTTCGCGTATCGGAGGATGACGACGGCTACTTCGAAGCGGCCGAATACATCGGGGACAAGATCATCACCGGCTGAAAAAACGGGCATCTTCCTGCCGCGGCCGGAATCCGGTGAAAATGAATAGTGTAAAAGGAGAGAAGCGGATATGTCTGCAGACGGAAAGAGAAGGATCATTCCCGACCATATAGAGGTGCGCGGAGCGAGAATGCACAATCTGAAGAACATAGATGTCGACATACCTCTGAACAAAGTGGTCGGCATTGCGGGGATATCGGGTTCCGGAAAATCCTCCCTGGCTCTGGGAATATTGTACTCGGAGGGATCACGCAGATATCTGGAGGCCCTTTCCACATACACCCGCAGGCGTATGAGCGAGCCCGCGCGCGCGGAGGTCGATGACGTGCGTTACGTTCCCGCTTCGCTCGCGCTGCGCCAGCGCCCGGGCGTGCCGGGCATCAGGAGCACCTTCGGAACTTCCACCGAGCTTTTGAACAGCCTCAGGCTGATGTTCTCCCGCCTCTCTCATCATCGCTGTCCCAACGGGCATTACGCCGGACCTTCCATAGAATTCTCGGCCATGATGGAATTCAGATGTCCCGTGTGCGGAGAGATAATTAATCCCCCCGGAGCGGAGGAACTCGCCTTCAACAGCGGGGGAGCATGCGAAAAGTGCGGGGGAACGGGCACCGTCTACGAGGTCGACGAGACCGCCCTGGTCCCCGACGAAACCAAGACCATAGACGAGGGCGCGGTTATGCCGTGGCAGATTCTTATGTGGTCTCTGATGAAGGACGTCTGCAGGACCATGGGCGTGCGCACGGAAGTCCCGTACAAGGATCTGACTCCGGAGGAGAAAGAAATCGTCCTGCACGGCCCGGCCGTCAAGAAACACATCCTCTACATGAACGAGAAGACGGGAAATTCCGGCGAGATGGACTTCACGTACTACAGCGCGGTGCATACGGTGGAGAACTCTCTGGCGAAGGTGAAGGACGAGAAGGGGATGAAAAGAGTGGAGAGATTCCTGAAGACCGGCACATGCCCGTGCTGCGGGGGGACCCGCCTCAACGAAAGGGCCAGAGCGCCCCGCCTGAGGGGAATATCCCTTCCCGAAGCCTGCTCCATGACGCTTTCCGGACTGGAGGAATGGGTCGCCGGCGTCCCGGACGCTATGCCCCCCGAGATGAGATCCATGGCCGTGAACATCTGCGAATCGTTCCATGACACGTCGCGCAGGCTTCTCGACCTCGGACTGGGATATCTGACTCCGGACCGCCCGGCTTCGACTCTGTCTACGGGGGAGAGACAGCGCGCGCAGCTGGCCCGTTCCGTCCGCAACCGCACCACCGGCGTGCTGTACGTTCTCGACGAGCCGTCGATAGGTCTTCATCCGGCGAACATCGAAGGGCTCGTCGGCGTCATGGACGCTCTGGTTTCGGACGGCAACTCGGTCATTCTGGTTGATCACGATACGCAGATCCTGTCCAGAAGCGACTGGATAGTTGAACTGGGTCCCGGATCCGGAGTTAACGGAGGCAGGGTGATCGCAGAAGGGACCGTGGATCAGATCAAGAGCAACGCGGTCTCCGGAATAGGCCCGTTTCTCAGAGGAGAGCCCGCGGTTCCCGCGCATCCCGTCAGGGACGGCATGTTCTCCCGCGGAGAAATCAGAATGGAGACTTCGCAGATTCACACCGTCAGGCCTCTGACCGTGAGGATACCGCTCAGCCGCCTGACGGCCGTGACCGGAGTGTCCGGCAGCGGAAAAACCACGATGGTCCTGGAAAGCCTGGTCCCCGCGCTGAAGGCGTTGCTGGAGGACAGGGCTCTTCCCGCTCATGTGATCTCGGCGGATTCCGGCGGAATAAAGGCCGTCAGCCTCATCGATTCCGCGCCGATAGGGATAAACATACGCTCGACCGTGGCCACCTATTCCGGCGTGCACGACGAACTGCGCAAGCTCTTCTCGAAAACGGCTGACGCCAAAGCCGCCGGGGCGGGAGCCGGAGACTTCTCGTACAACACGGGAAAGCTCAGATGCCCGGTATGCGACGGCACCGGATCCGTAAGTCTGGACGTTCAGTTTCTCCCGGATGTGGAAATCCCGTGTCCCGGGTGCGGAGGCGGCCGTTACAAGAAAGAGGCGCACAGTATCCGCATGCCTGCGGCGGACGGCAGAATGATATCGATCCCCGAATTGATGGAGATGAGCGTGGAGGAGGCCCTCTCCGCATGTTCCGGCATGGGAACCGTGACGTCCCGCCTGAAGATGCTGTCCGACGCCGGTCTCGGGTACCTTACGCTGGGAGAATCCACCCCCGATCTTTCAGGAGGAGAGGCCCAGAGGCTGAAGCTGGCGAGCGAGATGGGCAGGAACCAGAAGAACATGCTGTACGTGTTCGACGAGCCCACCATAGACCTGCACCCTCTGGACATCGGCGTCCTGATGGCTATATTCCGCCGTCTCGTGGAAGGAGGAGCGACGGTTCTCGTGATTGAGCACGATCTCGATGTTATCCGCGCATCGGATTATGTCATCGACATGGGACCGGGAGGAGGAGAGGAGGGGGGACGCATCGTCGTCGCGGGAACTCCCGGCGAAGTCAAATCCTGCGATGCCAGCATCACGGGAAGATATCTTCGAAGTTTCGAAGATTATTCAGGCTGCTTCGGGATGTTCTCTTGCCGTCTTCGTCGAAGTGTTCCCCGAAGTACTTGTCAAAGAGAACTTCACCGACCTTTTCATCGACTCCCCATGTAACAAGATCTTCATACCCGCCGTCTTCGACATTCGGAAAAACATAATCGGCGATTTTTTTCTGCCACTCTTCCGGAGGGACTTGTCCCTCGATGTCTGCATACCATCCCTCATCTTCGGAAAGGCTTCTAAGTAGCCTTTTGAGGCTGCGATACAGCCATCTATGCCTTACCAGCTCGATTATGAGCTCGTCCTTGCTGAGCGTTTCCAGCTCCTCCCATTCGCTGGTCATTTTTCACCTCCTTTTCAGTATTGCCCGCTGACCGCATTCGCGTTCGCGATGCAGTCTGGAGAACGGAGGCATGCCTGAAACTTTCAGACCGCATTGACGAACGAAACGCCACGCGCATCTTATGTCTGTCATACCGACGGACCTGTCTGTTAACTCCTTACTCGCAATCATATATTCAATAGCGACGGTTTCCAGAAGAAGACTGATACAGAGGCGGTTCATAATTCCTGGTGAACTTGCACCCTTTGGAACGGTAGTTGCTGCACCCGTAGAACCGGTGGCCGTTCTGGCTGGTCTTCAAAATCATGACTCCGCCGCACAGCGGACAGATCATCTCCGCCTTCTTCCCGCGGGAATCTATCCCCGGAAACATCTCCCTGAAGAAATCAGACTGGCGACCGTTCTGCGATAATATATACGCGGCTTCTTTAGCTCTGGTCATGGCAACATAGAACAGCCTGCGTTCCTCGTCCAGCTGAGTGTTCTCGCCGCCTAAGAGCATCGGTATGATCAGCGGCTCCTCTCTGATGCTCGGAAATCCGTATCTTCCGGTCTTGTTATTGACGGAGAAAACGACATCTGCCTGGAGCCCTTTGGATGAGTGGATGGTCATGAACTTCATGTCCAGATCGGGACGGGCATCGTAGGTGATGGTCTTCGATTTGTCAGAGATATTCTGTTTCCATCCGAATCCGTTTCCGTTCAATAGCATCACATCGTGATTGTATCTTCCGAGGAAGAGAACCTTCTGTCCTTTACCGAGTGAAGAGAGTTTGTTTCCGATCTCGTTGCGAATATGAGCGTCGTCGTCTTTGGTGATGCAAAATACTCTGCTGTCTTTCCCGCTTGCGCCGATAAGGTTTTTGCGGCACTGGCGGCTATTCCTGCATATGAATTCGCTGCTCTTCTGCAAAAGCTCTCCGGAGAAACGGTAAGTCTTTTCGATCCTGCAAATCGCTGAAGGCCCCCAGTATTTCTCAAAATCCAGAATATATGAAACATCGCAACCGTTGAAACGAAATATGCTCTGCCAGTCATCTCCTACACAGAAGAGGCGGTAGTCTTTTGATCCGCGCAAAGCCTTTAAAAGATTGTATCTTGACCTCGACAGATCCTGATACTCATCCACAATTACATATTTGTACGGATGCGTATACTTCCCGTCACGGACATACCCGGCGGCCAGATTGAGCATATCCTCGAAATCGATTTCTCCCCTCTTTTCCAGCTCGGACTGATAGGCATCGTATACCGGCTTAAGAACTGATTCAATCCTTTTAAGCGGACCTCTGTCCCTAAGGCTCTTTGATCCGGGGTATATTTTTTCCCAAGGCATTCCGGATCCTTTGATGAGAAGAATGGCCGTAGTGAGAGTCAGGGCCACGGATTTGAGCATTCTGTTGTCTGAATTAAAAGTCCTGTCGAATATCGATTCCGGAGATTCAGGCACTATTTCGAGATTCAAGGATCTGAGCTTCGATTCCAGGCTTTCGTTCAGCATTCCCTCCGAACGTTCATAGGCATACAGCTCTATCAGGCGGGTTCCGTTTTCATGGTGGATTTTCCGTTTCCATTCTATTCCGCTCCGGTACTCTTCTGCAGCGCCGGGATTGCGATCAATCATAAATCTGGCCACGTTTCCGGCGCGGTCTATACCGAAATACTCGATGTAAATGTTCGTTCCGTCGATGTGAAAATCGGGATGGTACTGGCCGTATGCGGAATCGGCTGTATCTTTGCAGTACGGTTCTTCGTATGTGTAAGAAATCCCGTTCATCGCCAGACAATTCGCGATATCGGCTTCGCCGAAGCTCTTAACTCTCTCCCCCCTCAGTGTAATCAGCGGATTTTCTTTCAGATATTCTATCAATTCCGAACTGTCGCCGAACTTGTCTTCGTCGCGGACTGATTCAAAGTCGTATGCGATGAACTCGTTCAGATTACGGACAAATCCGGGATCGTTTCTTCTCTTTCTGATTTCCTCTGCAACAAACTCATCGATTCTGATGTTGGAAACTTTCGGAACCGTCCCGCAGACAGACGCTATAATTTTCAGTCCGAGACGGTGGAACGTGCCGGCGTCTGGGCGCTGTCCGGTTTCCGCTGCGATACGCTTTTTGAGATCGTCCGCGGATGCATTTGTGAACGACAGCGCGAGTATTTCTTCCGGTGAGGCCTGTCCGGATTTGAGAAGGTATTTCACGAGCCCTACGATCGTGGTAGTCTTTCCTGTACCTGCACCCGCGATGATTAGTCTGGATTTCACATCGTACGCAATTGCCGTAAGCTGCTGCTCATCGAGATCGTAACCTTCCACGG
>JAEEKU010000029.1 GCA_016282555.1 Methanomassiliicoccaceae archaeon | reverse complement strand
GACCGCCCCCATTCCGGCCGCTTTGCGCTGCGCGGACTCCATATAGTCTCTCACGGACGTGTCCGGATCTTCGGGATCCATCTGCTCCTTCGTGACCACGGTGAGTATGTAAAGGGGGACCGAGTAACTGACGGCGTGTTTTATCGAGTAATCCAGAGCCTTGACGGAATCCGGGCTTCCGTCATAAGCCAGTAATATAGTCATTGCGCCGTTGCGATCTCTATTATCGGTTATAAATATATGCAGACCCGGCTCCTCTGAACGCAGGGCAATTTTCTATGCCGGATTAAAAACAGTTTACGTAAATAGGAGTAATTGTATCTGCCGCTCATGTACGTATATATTCTGGGCGGATTCCTCGGAAGCGGGAAGACCACCCTTCTGATGAAGCTGGCGTCCATGTACACCAGGCGCGGGCTCAAAACCGCTCTGCTCGTCAACGAGTCCGGAGAAATCGGCGTCGACGGGGCGACTCTCAAGGCGGAGGGATACGATGCGATAGAGCTTCCGGACGGATGCATCTGCTGCTCCCTTTCCGGAACTCTCCAGTCCGCGCTGAAGAATATTATGAAGGATATAGATCCGGAGATTATCATAATAGAGCCGACCGGCCTCGCGCTTCCCCACAAGGTCAAAGAGCTCGTCAAAGTGTCGATGATAGATCCGGAGGAGATATTCATCATCGGAGTCGCCGACATCCAGAGGTTCGAGGATCTGATCAAGAAGAAGGAGCAGTTCTTCTCCATGCAGATGAAATCGTCCGATTTCATTCTTATCAACAAATGCGATATCGCCAAAGAGGGGCAGCTGGAGGAAGTCGAATCCTGGATCAGGGAAAGGTATCCCGACAAGCCTATTATACCCGTTTCAGCGAAAACCGAAGAAAATCTTGATAAATTATACGAGATGATGAAATGAGCAGCGATGAGAAAACATCTATCGAAATGGCCGGAGGGACGGCTGTCGGATTTACCGGCACCATCGCAGGCTACAACGCCGATGCGGAAGCCAGGTTCTCCAAGGCGCTTATGCAGGTGGGAAACTGGGTCGAAAAGGAATCCGGGGTGCTTCTCGGCCACATAAAAGCGGCAATCGTTAAAGAGGACGGCTCCGGAATCACGCTTAACCTGACCGATCTGGAAACCGGGGTCGAACACCACGGGACTATGGAACCTCAGGAGAAAGTTAAATTCTCCTTCATGAGCGCCGTCCTCGACGTCGACGAGCATGAGCTGAAACACGCTATGTGGCACGCGATCGAGGATACGGGACTCGATATCGAGCTTGATGAGGCTCCGTGCCATTGTCACGATCACGATCACCATGAGCACGGGGAATGCTGTCACAGCCACCATGATCACCACGATCACGGGGAATGCTGCCACGACCACGGCCACGAGCACCATCACGATCACGGAGAGTGCTGCCACAGCCACCATGATCATCACGGGTGTTGCTGCAATCATGGAAAATGTTGTTGCTGCCACAGCCATTGCTGCTGCGGATGCTGCTGCGGACACAACGATTGCTGTCATTGCTGCAAATGCTCCGGATGCTGCTGTAACTGCGGATGCTGTAACAGCCATTGCAACTGCTGTTGCTGCAACAGTCATTGCTGCTGCGGATGCTGCTGCGGACACAACGATTGCTGTCATTGCTGCAAATGCTCCGGATGCTGCTGTAAAGGGCACGGACACCACCATGACCACGGGGAATGCTGCCGCGATCATGATTCTGAAGATTTCTGCTATGAAGAGTATGATCCGATGGAGGATTACATCGAGGTCCAGGTAACCGGAACCCTCACGGGAATGGAACCCGATAATATGCTCAATGTGATTAAAAGCATGAAAAAACTCTGGTTCTCCGCCTCTAAAGAAGAATTCATGCCCGCATTCATCGAGATGACTCTGACATCCGAAAAACAGTGGACAGTGTTGTCGATGGCGGACAGAGACTGCATAACCATAGAGGGCAAGTATCAGCCTTGCGACAAAGTCCTGTTCCGTCTCGTCTGCATAGTATGCACCGAAGACATCCACGAAGTCAAGCATCTGATGAAGCACGCCGTCGAGGATATCGGCGCGGAATTCACGCTGAACTCCGGATGCTGCAATTCGAAAGAGAACTGCTGCCACAGCCACAGCGAAACAGATTAAAGAGGGAACGGGGTCCGCCCCGCCCCTCAATTGTTAAGAACGTTTTCTTTTTCAAGTTCATCCAGAATGTGTTTTCTGAGAGCGGTGAACTCCGGGGAAGCGCGATCCCTGGGTCTCGGCCAGGGTATATCGATTACTTCTTTTATTTCCGCGGGCCTCTTGGAGAGGACCACTATCCTGTCGGACAGGAAAACGGCCTCATCCACCGAGTGGGTGATGAATATAATCGTTTTATCCGACTTTTCCAGTATTTTGGTAAGTTCGGCCTGCATAATGTTGCGGGTCTGGGCATCCAGGGCTCCGAACGGCTCGTCCATCAGTATGACCTCCGGGTCGTTAACCAAAGCTCTGGCTATGCCGACGCGCTGCTTCATGCCTCCGGAAAGCTCGTGGATTCTGGCGTCCATGAATTTCTCGAGGCCGACCAGTCTCAGATATTCCTCGGCGCGCAGGCGGCGCTCCTCTTTGGGAACCCCGGTGACCTCCATTCCGAACTCCACATTCTTTCTCACCGTGCGCCAGGGGAACAGCGCGAAATCCTGGAACACGAGCCCTCTGTCGGGACCCGGATCGGAGCACGGCCTTCCGTCGATAGTTATAGTGCCCGAAGTAGGCTCCAGAAGGCCGGCGATCATCCTCAGCAGAGTGGTTTTTCCGCATCCGGACGGCCCGACTATGGATATCAGCTCCCCTCTTTTGATGTCGAGGGTGAAATCTTCGATCGCCACAGTCTGCGATTCGTCGGTAACGTATACCTTTCTCAGATTCTCTATGCGGATCTGAATTTCCCCTTCCTTGCTTCTTGCTTCAGACATATGACATTCCCATCCTTGAAGTTACGACTTTGTGGATATACTCCGCAAGACCGGTGGTGATCAGTCCGAGAACAGCTATGACCACGATGGCTGCGAAAGCTCCGGGCCAGAATCCCGCCGTCGCCTGTTCGGAGAGGAAGAATCCTATACCGCTGAGCTGGGGGGCGTACAATTCAGCCGCTACGATACACATCCATCCGATACCGAGTCCGATTTTCACACCGTTCATCACATACGGGATCGCGCTGGGAATCATGACTTTGTAGAAAACCTGAAGTCTGGATGCCCCCAGGGTTTTGGACGCGTCTATAAGATTGCCGTCGATTTTCTCCACTCCGAAAATGACGTTGGTCAGAAGCGGGAAGAAGATACCGATGAAAACTACCAGAACAGGTCCGATGGAGTAGTTGATCGCGAGGATGAATATCGGAGCCCACGCTATAGGCGCTATAGGCCTGAGAACCTCGATTACAGGCGATGCGAAATCATGGATCGTTTTGGAATAACCGATTATGAGTCCGAGGGGGATCGCGACGATCATCGCCAGGGCGAATCCTTCGAGATACGTCTTCATGCTTGACGAGATGTATTCCCAAAGGCTTCTTCCGGTAATGGAGTCTCCGTTTCTCACCAGATTGACCAGGGCGTCCCAGGTTTCCGCAGGGGAGGGAATCGCCACGGAATTGGCGAGAATCGATACGTCCCACCACGCCGCGACGAAACATACCAGCGACGTAACGACTATCACTCCTCTTCTGAACAGACGGTGAGATTTGTTATGCTCATCGTATGTCCATCCGAATATTGTAGACAAGCCCGTCACCTCAGCTGGTGGAAAGCATTCCGTTAATAACCGTCTGGGTTATCGGAGGCGCTCCGAGCAGTCCGAAAACAGCCTCTCCGTTCTGGAGAGATGTAGCTACCCCGGGGCCGTTGGACGCGCTGCTGACGTTGATCGTGAATCCGTAATCGCTGAAGAATCCGAGGTCTATTCCGGCGTGAATCGCGATCTGATGGATATCTCCCGCGATGACGGCGACGGATACGGAAGTTTTGGAATAACCGGAGGGGCTGGGAACGAAATCCAGCGCCTGAACCAGATATCCGTCGTTGACGAACCTCTGGGCGAACTCGTGGACGCTGCTGAATCCCAGATCGGACATGGTGCGTTTCAGAGTATCGGGAAGCTTGTAGTAGTTGTTGATGATCTCTTCCAAAGCGGCTTCCAGAGAGAGAAGCGGCGCGGACGGTTTATCCTCCTCGCCGGTCATGCCGTACGTGTAAAACACCGAGTCCATCGCCTCTTCGAGAACTTCGTTGGGGAATATGCCTCCCGTTCTCTTGGAAGCGATCTCGACTAATTTGGCGTACTTGTCTGAGGATTTGTCGCTCAGAGCGTCGTTGACCCAGTTAACGGATTTGACGTACGCGGCCAAGAATCTCACCGTCTCCGCGGGATGGCTCTCGATATAGCTGTGCTGGGCCGCGATCACGCAGCAGGTGTGTCCGGGATCGAACTGATCCGTCGTCATAAGAGAAACGGCTTTGCGTACCGTGCTGTTCAGAGCGGCGTGGTACTGGGGCTCCCATATGATCGCTCCGGTCAGAACGGGGGTAGCCGCAAAAGCCGCCGCGTTGGTGATCGACGGGATGTAGTAAACGCATTCTTTGGAAGAACTTCCTTCGGAATAATTGACGAAAGAGAGTCCGAGTTTGTTTATGACGATATCCTGAAGCTGCATATGCTGGATCGTCGTAGTTCCGGGAGTTCCGAAAATCTTTCCTCTCCATCCGTCGACGTTGTACGTGATGTTTCCGGAAGAGTCGATGGTGACGAAATCGCCGGGACTGTAATCCGCGTCAATGTAAATTCCTGAGCCTTCGTTGTTCACCCTTGCGATGAGGTTGATCTCCTTGTCCTCCACGGTCGGATTGTAAAAAGCGACCAGAATGGATGACGCCAGAAGAAACGCCACCACAACGGCTGCGGTAAGAACCACTCTTTTATCCAAATTACCACCGGCACGAAGTAGGCGGACGCTGAATATAACATTATGCGATAATATTTTCCTAATCAGGATATTACGGGAGAAATAATAGATTATTACAATAAATGCCTGCGGCGCTGGATAAAAAAAGCCGGGGAGCGGATCCCCGGGATCCGGGACTCAGATGTCCCTGAAAAGGGTAGCGTACTGCATATCCTTCGCGCCGAAGTATTCTTTGCAGTACTGGGCGGTCGATTCCGGAGGGAATTCCTTGCAGGAAAACACGTCGATGAAAGCGCGATCGGTGTCCTCCGCGAAATGTCCGGAAATGCATGAAGTTTCGATGAGCTGGATGAGCGAATACCCTTCGACTTTGGGCTCCGCTCCGAAACGGACGGCAATAGGTTCGCCGTATCTTTTCATTTTAATGTGATCGGCGAGATCGATAGCGAATTTTTTGATATATTCTCCGTCTGAGATTTTGTCGTGGTCGCACCTTCCCAGATCAATCGCTATATGAAGTCCCCAGTGATTTTCGTCGTTGTACTTCTTTATAGACTCTTCATCCGAGAGGAGACGGCCCGCGTGCTGACTCATGCTGTACATCGTTATCACCAAGGCATCACTGCCTTCGGCGGACAATCTTATTCCTGTATCTGAATCAATGCCCTGCCCGGCTGGGCGCATGTTCCCCCGGAAACATATCCCGCCCCGATCCGTTTCTACGGGGCCATGATCGTTTATTTT
>JAEEKU010000028.1 GCA_016282555.1 Methanomassiliicoccaceae archaeon | reverse complement strand
TCCGTTAAAATCTCGGACTGTCCGGATCTCGCGGATAAGATTTCCGGATGCGGATACGAGATACGCGAATCCAGGGGATTCTACATCGTCAGAATCCCGAAATCGAGATAATTTTTGAAAAAAACAGCCGGCACGGAGATATGTTTTATCGAGTGTTATATATAATTATAATATATGGCCCCGGTATAATCCGGACGCCGGCTGGAACACGGAAAAAAACCGGGAAATAATTATCCATCCAATATCCATTTGGAAAATTGTGATTTTATTCATTTATTCACTTAATCCGTCTGTTTTCCGTTTTTATTCCGGTAATAAGAAGAACAGAACGGGATGCTATATGGATGGATGATATGTAAAATATTTTTCAAGCAAGAATTAATATAATTCAAATATTTTTGCTATCCGTCATTCATTATCTGTATCTGTCTGTGGCTTCCAGCCGTACAGACGCTGCCTCATTTCAAACAATAATACCGGAAAACTTGTCGGACAGTCATTTTTTCCTGTTTTAATATTTAAAAGTTGTTAATAATTCCGATGAATTATCCGGAAAACAATTGTTATCATAGTGTATAAACAGTTTTAAATATTATTAAATAAATCCGACATTAGGTCCTGTACGAATAAAGTTATAAACTGGCGTTCTTACGGGCTAAAAGCATTTATATGCTTGAGAAGGAGGAATAAAAAAATGGCATTCGAGAATGAATCCCAGAAGCTGCATGATGCACTTGTGACTTGTAAAGTTCCTGAAATTTCCAAAGCTGTTGATGAGGCACACGCTGCCGGCATGCCCGCTACCGAGATTATTAACGCTCTCGGTGCTGCTATGTCCGACGTCGGAGTTCTCTTCGAGAGAGGAAAACTCTTCCTGCCCCACGTTCTTTCTGCTGCCGCAGGAATGAAAAAAGCTATGGAGACTCTCGGTTCCGAACTTACCGCCGGTTCCAGCGAATCGAAAAAAGCCTCTGCCGTTATGGGGACTGTCGAGGGAGATGTCCATGACATCGGAAAATCGATCTGCTCCACCATGCTCCAGTGTGCCGGTTTCGATGTCCACGACCTCGGCAGGGACGTTCCCCTCGGAAAATTCGTGGACGAGTGCAAAGCCGGTTGCACGTTCTGCGGAATGTCTGCTCTCATGACCACCACCATGGTCCAGATGAAGACTGTCATCGAGAACCTCAAAAACGAGGGAATCCGCGACAAAGTTACCGTAATGGTCGGAGGAGCTCCTATCACCCAGGGATTCTGCGACAAGATCGGTGCAGACATTTACGGAGAATCCGCTTCCGAAACTACCAGAAAAGCTCAGGATGTCCTCGGAGACGCTTGAAACTGTTTCCATTGGAAGGGAAATACATGACTGACTACTATACGAGAATGGGAGACGGCCGCAGGGTCACAATGACCAGACAGCAGGTCCTGGACGATATCCAGGCCGGTTCCGCAGACGCAGCCGACATGGGAGGCATCCCCCAGCTCAACGCGAACGAAATCGAGCACATGTGCGACATAATCATCGACCAGTCGAGGGTTGTAGGAGTAGAGCCCGGAAACGAGGTCGTCATGACCTACGATATCGGACAGCTCGATTTCACGGGAGACAACGGAAACTCCGGAAACGGAGTCGACATGGGAAGGCTCGAAGCCGCTCTTCTCCACGAGAGGGCTCTCGGTGCCGATACTTTCGAACTTGCGCATTCCGACTATTCCATAAAGCCCGTCAAACCCGTCATCTCCATGGAAATGCAGACGATGGAAGAGATCCAGGCGGAAATCATCGCCCCTTACTTCTACGGCGCGATGCCCAACATGGGACTGTACTATGCTCCTGACGGACCTTACGGAAACCCGGCAGACCTCATGAGGGAGTTCAAGATCGAGGAGTCTATGGCATCCTCCGAAGCTGCCGCGGAACACCTCGCGAGAGACATCGAATTCGTAACCACCAGGCTTCAGGCCGCCGGATCTGACGGTTTCAACTTCGACACCACCGGTTCCGCCGGAGATGCCGATTTCGTCGGTACCCTCAACGGTGTAAAGAAACTGAGGGAGCTCTGCCCCGAGACCTACATCAACGTCGGTGCCGCCGGAGAGTCCGTCATGGGTATCCACGGAATGATGGAGTTCGAGGGAGAAGTCGCAGCAGGACTTTACCCCCACCAGCAGGCCCAGCTCATCGCCAAAGCCGGAGCTAACGTCTTCGGAGCGGTCTGTAACACCAACACTTCCAGATCCCTTGCCTGGAACCTCGGAAGATCCGTTACTTTCATCAAGAAAGCGGTCGAAGACTCCCCTATCCCCGTCCACGTCGACATGGGAATGGGTGTCGGAGGAATCCCCATGTTCGAGACCCCTCCGCTCGACGCCGTTGCCAGATGCAACAAAGCTATGGTCGAGATCGCGAAAGTCGACGGAGTATAGGTCGGAGTGGGAGATCCTCTCGGAATGGATATCCCCCACCTCGTAGCGTCCGGTATGGGCGGTATCAGGACCGCCGGAGACATGGTCGCCAGGATGATGTACACCAAGAACATGAGACTCAACGATGCCAAGGAGTACGTCGCAAAGAAACTCGGAGTGACCACCATGGACCTCGGAGACGAGTGCATCATGAGAGATCTCCGTGAAGAGCTCAAGATCGGAAGCGTCACCGGTATCCCCGGCGCGCCCCGCGGTATCCTCGCCAAGATGAACATCGAGAACATTCTCGACATCAAGATCAACAGCTGCGAGAAATTCCGCGAGAAACTCAGAAGATAAATCCGGATTACGGCATCTGCCGTCCGGTACTTTACCTTTCAAACCGGGGGGGATTTCCCCCTTTTTTCTTAATCAATCCTCTCGAGGGATTATATGGATGTTGAAGAAATAAAAAAAATGGACCATAAGAAAAAGGTCCGCATAGGAATAATAATGGGTATCCTGTGCGCCCTGTACTGGGGAATCTGGTACGTTCCGGGATACGCCATTTACGAACTGCCTTTTCTGGCAGATGTATACGATAATATTCTGAACCACGGTATGTCGGAAGACGCCACCGGAATTCTGCAGGCCGTGTTCCTGACGGGCATCAATGCGATCGCATGCGCTCTCGTTCTGTTCATCTGGAACGGCGGTCTCGGCAAACTCGGCGAAATGAAAAGAACTGTCGTGCAGTTCAGAGCCGCGAGCAAATATTTCCTCATGGCGGGACTTTGCGGCGCATGCGCGGTTTCCGGTACGTATTTAGCCGCTCTCTTCCTGAGCCCCGGTTTCGCGGCCATCGCAGGACTTCTTTATCCCATCATAGGCACTACGCTTTCCGTTCTTTATCTTAAACAGAAGGTATCCAAGAGAGGATATCTCGCCATCATAGTTCTTCTCGTCGGAGGAATAACCCTCTATTCCGGAAGCATTCTGTCCGGAGGAACCGCGGGAACGAACACCACCCTCGGACTTATCGGAGGCATAATGGCGGCAGTAGGATGGGGATGCGAGGGAGCAGTTGCAGGAAAAGCGCTGGATCTCTGCGAGCCGGATGTGGGTCTCCACCTCAGATTCTGTTTCGAAGCTATATTCTGGGTTATCGTGCTCGTAATCATAGCGTGCACCGGCATCCCGATATTCGACACTCTCGGAGCGATCCTCGATCCGACCACGTTCCTCGTAGTTCTGCTTCTGGGGCTGTCTTTCGCCTGGTGTTACGTCTGCTGGTACAAATCGTTCCCGTTCCTGGGAGTCGCAAGAGGCCAGGCTATCGGTTCATTGTACGCCGCATGCGCGGTCATATTCCTCTGCATATTCTGCGGACCCCAGGGCGCGCTCAATTACACCGACGAATCAATGATGCTGATCGTAGGATCCACCATCGCCGGTCTCATCATATGCCTGATAGGATCGTTCCTGCTGGCGAGCGAAGATACCGAAGGAATGGTTTCGCTGAGAGGTGAGAAGCGATGATGGAAGACTGCCCCGTTAAATTCCGTATCCTGGAACTGCTCGACTCCAAAGGAATGAGGACGGAAGAGATCGTTTTCACGATTTCCAAAGAGCGCCCCGGATACGACAACGATTACGGAAAGGCGATGATCAAATACGACGTCATCGAACTGGTGTCCGCCGGCCTGGTAAACGAAGGCAAATCCGTTATCGATGAGGAAGGAATCTTCCAAAAAGGCAAACTTCTGACCGATTACACCATCTCGGATCTGGGAAAGACTTATCTCGACGATCTGAGACAGAAAGTCAAGGCGTGATAACTATGGCAGGAACTTGGGAAGCATTCGATGCGTTTTTTCAGTCTGGTATCCCCTACGGATCGTATATCTGCACAGGATTCATCATTCTCCTCTGCGCATACGGACTGATTAAATCGAGAAAGATCTTCAAAGAGATCTGATTTTCCAAACAGTGGGGGTTCTCCCCCCGTTTTTTTCTCCGGGATACGGTTAAATAATGTCCCGATGTTTTCATTACAATCAGGAACGCGATAAAATGGCTGATTACGGTATTGCACTTGATATCGGAACGAGCGGAATGAGGTGTCAGGCTCTGGATCTTGAAACCGGAGAGACTCTGGCTACCGCAATAACCCAGCGTCACCCCATTCCGGGGATGAATGTCATAGATCATGTTAACTTCGCAATCGAATCCGGCGAGGATACCGCCCACGGCCTTATCGTCGACGCGGCTAACAATCTCTTCAAAGCCCTGGGAATCGATCTGACCAAAGTCAAAAGGATAGGAGTATGCGGCAATACGTTCCAGATGTCTCTGTTCGAGAATATCGAGATAAGAGATCTGGCTTACGCGGGCAAAAACGCTCTCAAAAGCATGGGAGTCGTCCCTCCGGAAAGAAACGGAACGATAAAAAAAGCATCCGAGCTCGGGCTTGCCGGAATGCCGGATGCCGTCGTCATCATACCTCCCGCCGTTACCCACGAGATCGGCGCCGATGCTATCGCGATGCTCAAAATGACCGATATCCTCGAAGAGAAGGAGCCGGTTATCGTTGTCGATTACGGTACGAACGCGGAGATGGCGCTCGTCGTGGACGGAAAGATCTACACCGGTTCCGCGGCCGCCGGTCCCGCTCTGGAAGGACAGGAAATCGAAAGAGGGATGCTCGCGGCGCCCGGCGCCATATCGGATGTGAATATTACCGGAAACGGATGGCAGTGCACCGTTCTGAACAAATCCATTGTCGATACGAAAGCCGACACCGTGGATCCCGATACCGGAAACGTCATTGCCAGGGGAGATATAAGAGCCGTGGGAGTGACCGGTACCGGAGTAGTCGCGGCGCTGTACTGCGGAATAACGTCAGGCCTCATAAACACCCCCTCTATCGGCACTCATGACGGTCTGATACACCTTCAGGACGGAGTGAACATATCCTCCCATGACGTGGAGGAAGCCGGAAAAGCCATCGGCGCCCTCCGCGCGGGATTCCTGACACTGCTCAGAGAAGCGGGGCTCTGGACCGGAGATGTTAGAAAAGCGTACATGTCCGGAGCGTCCGGTCTGTACGTGGATGCGATTAAAGCTATGGGAATCGGAATGGTTTGTCCCGGCGCCACGGAGATAATCCAGTTCGGAAACACGTCTATCGAGATGGCGAGAAAAGTCGCCCTCGGCAAAGTCGACCTTCTCAAACTCAGGGAATTCGCCAAAGAGCTCAGGGCTACCCACGTGATGTTCGCCACCTCCGAGACCTTCAAAAATCTCTATTCAGTGGAATATTCGCTGTGGTGCACCGGAATGCCAATGGAGCAGTACGACAGCATGCTGGATCTGTACGGGCTCCCCCCGCTTTCCAAACCTGCCGAAAAAATCACCGCGAAGAGGCTGGCAAAGACCGATCTTCCCGATGTGGAAAAGAGAGGAGTCATCATCCTCGAAGAATCCAAGACTGTTCTCACCGGCGCCGTAGAAGGCTGCATCGGATGCAAGAAATGCGTCGGGGAATGTCCCGAGAAGGCGCTTTCCATCGTCAAGGAATCCGGAGGCTTCCGCGGTTACGTGAAATCGGACAGATGCGCCGGAACCGCATGCAGGCGCTGCGAGAGAATCTGCGAACACCGCTGCCTCTCGCTGAGGAACTTCGTAATAGTCAGAGAATGATTTAACAAATCCGGCCCCGGTTCAGGGCCGGTAATTTTTTTAAAGAATATCTTCGGAGGATCTGAGATCCTCTATCTTGTAATACGGGGCGAGAAGAGAATACGACAGTTTCAGGGCCTTCTCGTTGGGCTCTATCGAGACTTTGGTATCGACCACCACGCACTCCATCCTGTCCATGCGGATATGGGATGCGATTTCGAGAGCCTCCTCCATGGGATCGTTCTCCTCGTCCATTGCGAGATTCGCACCGGCGTCGGTCATCAGGACGATAAACGCCACGTCCTGGGGATGTTTGCGCAGATACTGCCCCACATACTGATGCATGAAGGACAGCGCTTCGCTCAGCGGAGTCTTTTTTCCCGTC
>JAEEKU010000027.1 GCA_016282555.1 Methanomassiliicoccaceae archaeon | reverse complement strand
GTTCGTTTCATCCGTCATTTCGGAAACCCCTGCGGCTTCATGCGGAGCGATGGCTGCGGTTATGGATCTTACGGGAGATACCGATCTCAACTGCAGAATCGACATAAGGGATTCTCTTACGCTGAGAAAATACCTTGCCGGAGAGTACGTGACGGCACCGGAGAAGAAACTGGACGTGAACGGAGACGGAAAGGTGGACGAAAGCGACTCCGCCATGCTCAGAATGCATCTGGCGCGCAACGATACGGGCATATGGGAGCCCGGGAGAGAGACGTTCACCGTTGAATTTTCCGGTTACGGCCCCGTAAGCGGATCCGTTCCGGAGCTTCCGGTCTGCCTCAGAAGCGGATACTCCTTCATCGGAGTGGAAGACTCCGGCGGAGACAAACCCGGATTCGTCAACGGAGACCGCTCTTATTTCGTCATGCCCGCATCGGACTGCACGGCGGCGTTCTCCATCTCCGCGGGACAGTTTTACTTCTTCTCTCTGCTCCCCGACGGAACCGGAATGCGCACGGAAAACGGAGTCGTTAACGATTATGTTTTCACCGCATTCACGGAGAGCCCGGTGATAACGGTAGACGGGATCAGCGGTCTGAAAAACGACAAAGACAACGTGTTCAGCGCGACCGCGGACGGAAAGGATTACCGCATCGTTCTGGCCACCAACATGGAATACTCCGTAAACCCCGGAGATTCGCTGTCAATCCGCATAATCCTCAAAGAAACGGACGGATTTTTTGCGATTGTCTTCATTCCCGAAGATCTCGGAGGAAAAATTCCTTCGGCCGGTAACAGGGCGGAATATACTCTGAAGGTATACCCGGATCTCATCTCGGTGCCTCTTTTCTCAACCTGGATCTCGGCTGACGTTCTCAGCACCGACGATTCCTCAAGAACATACACAGTGAAAATATCGGGAGACATGATCCGGGACGACATCGTAATGACTGTTCCGTACGGAATTCCCATCGCGCTGTACAAAGATAATATCCCCGGCCTGGTTTACGGCGGAACGGAAAAGATCGGCGGAAAGCAGATGGATAAATACGCTTTCGATCTCGGAGATATTCCCGCAGAAGTTTTGGATTTGTCGTTATGGACTATGCATGACTCCGATCTGTTTGAAAGATTTTATGCGGAGATCTCCGCCGAAGGGGTGAAACTGAGGGCAACGGCAAATCTGACGAGATATTCGCTGTGATCCCATGAAATACTGCTTACTAGCCGCCGGTCTGTTATTCCTGCTCTGCGCGTCAGGGCTTGCCTGCTCGGACGGATCCCCGGAAGACTGCCGCCTGACACTGGCCGGCTCCGCTTCGGAGGCCGGCGGAGAGGCAACGATAGAAATCAGCGTTTCTGAACCGTTCGGAAAAATAGTGTTAACGATCGAATTCGACAGAAGCCTCATAGAAACGGGATCGGAACTGCTGAAACCCGCAGACGGCTATACCGTTACCGAGGAAAACGGATATATTTGCATAGAGCCGGACGGAACTCCTGCGGCCGGAAAAACAACGGAACTGAAATTCGTGATAAAACCCGGAGTTCCGGAAGGCCAGTACAGTATACGCGCCGAAATTCTTTATTCCGAGGATCTGGACGGGAATCCGGTCCTCATCGATTCCCGCGGCGCGATGTTTCACGTCCTCGGCAAACTGGGGGATCTCGACGGAGACGGAAAAACCAATTCTAAGGATTCCCTGCTTCTGAGAAAATACCTTGCCAGAAACCAGGTCGATACCGGACGCCTGCTGTTTTTCGATACCGACGGGGACGGAAAAACCAATTCGAAGGATTCCCTGCTGCTGAGAAAGTACCTTGCCAGAAACGAAGTGGCTTTCAGAGTCCACGGAGACAGAGACATATGCATCGGAACGGCGGACAACCCCGTCTTCAGCGGCGCGAATCCCTCGATGAGGACGTTCGTATATTCCGAAACGGAAAAGACGTCGTACGAGTACACCGTAACGGATCCCCTGATAATCCCCGGGGATGAGTACTCCCTTTCCCTGTCCGCGTCGGGAGTTCCGGATGAAACTGGATTGTACAGCGGAGGCGCCGGAATATCCGGAAAAACCGTTCTCGGAACGTACTCCGGAACCGTCTCCGTGACTTTTCCCGGAACTTCGTTCGCCGGCGGCATAATAACGACGCCGTCCGGAGATCTTTATGATTTCAAGGTTTCATGCAGCGGCTGCAGTTATGCCGCGGTTCTTTCCGAACCTCTCGTTCTGAACTTCGTTTTAAGCGAAGAAAAAGCATCCGCGGCCGTTTCGTTCGAAACCGGAATGTACAAAGCGGTGGTGAACGCGGGCGGCATTCCGCCTGAAACTCGGATTACGATCAACGGCGGCCCGTTCAGAAGCCCGGCTCTCTGCGGCAAAAACATTGAGATATTCTTTTCCGGAGAGTACGAACCCTTCGATTTCGGAATAGGTTCGGTGTACTCTTACGAAGGAAAGGATTACCTGCTGATAGCGAACGGCGATATCGCCTCGTGCAATTTCTCGGAAGAGAAGGACGGACTCAGATTCACCGCGGAACTGACCTCCGGAACTTCGTATATCATATTCGAATCCAAAGAGCTGAGAGGGCCCCCCGCGGCATCCGCTGCTCCGAATATCGGGGATAAAATAAGCTACGAAACTGTCATCAGCATGAATGTCATGGGCTACTCGCACAAAGAGAAGGGAACTCTGAAAGCGGAAGTCGTAAGCGTCGGGAGCGGGACATATACTGTGGAGGTCAAAAGCAGCTCGACCTTTATGAGCAGCGGAAGATACGAACTGCCTCTGGACGAACCCGTTTCGGACGCGGTTTTCTCGGACAGTCTTCTGAGGCTTCCCGTATCCGGAACAGCGACGGTCGGCGGGGAGGAGTGTTATGAAAGCTCAGTTTACAGCTGCGGAACGGTACTGCACGTATATGCCGGAACTGACGACGGCGTCATCCGGAAGCTGACGATGGACGGAGAGGCGGAGGTTTCGGGAATGTCCGTCCCGGTTTCCGCGGTCATCACGCTCGTAAGATAAACCGGAAATATCCGGCTCTCAAACGAAACGTTTTCTTATCTCCAGCGCCTGTTTAGCGCGGCTCGGGGGCATGGATCTCTGCGGATCGTCCAGATAATCTATCACTTCCTGTATCAGATCTATATCCTTTTTGTCCGCGCCCTGGCGGAGAAGCAGATACTTGATCTTCTTCCAGTCGCTGAACGACTTTAAAGCCAATACGGAATCGTCGGCATCGGAAGCAGAAAGAGCGGGAACCGTCCTGGCCGACGATCTCGAGATAGGCACGCAGAAATCCGCCACCCTGCTGCCCAGAGGCACGTCCATGGAGGAGAACGTGTCCCAGCAGGACTGCCTCCTGCATTCCTGGGTCGCATTTCCTCCGGCCCTCGATATTCCGGAAAGATGAGTCTGGAACACTTTCGCCGCGGAAATCGCCTGATCGATAAGAGCTGGATCCGCGCTCTGATCCTTCCAGATGCTCTGGGTGTTTATCGCGTATCCCATATCTGACAGCATCAGCACGGTCTTGGAAATGGCGTACGCGCATATCTGGGGTTTAAGATATCCTTCGAACCAGCTCTCGCCGGAGAGCCTCTTGTAGACGCTGTCGTACAGGATCTTGAAAGCGACGGATTCCCTGAAGTAGTCCTCCCCGTAGAGAGACGGATTATCGGCGAACAGGCTGTTGATCTCGTTAGAGAAATAGCTGAAGCAGGTCTGTCCTCCCTTGGATACTATGTACGGTTTCAGATCCCTGATGTACCTCATTCTGGCCAGCTCGATCTTGTCCAGCCTGCGGCCGCGATCGTAAACCAGCTTGAATCTGGCGGAATCTCCGGCCTTGGAGACGTCCTGATCGAACTGTCCCCTCGCGCGCTCGTAGTACCATTTGCCGCCGGTGTCCGGAATGACGCATTCGCGGGAAGCCTTCTCCATAGCGACCTGGAACGCGCTGTTGGAAGCAAGATCGGAGTCGGACACGGCCGTCTGGGTGTTAAGGTAGACAGAAATATTCCTGACGGCATCCGTCGGATCTTTTCCCTTCACGACGGTCAGCTTCATCGGCACGTACACTTCGGACAGCCTGTCGCTGAATTTGGTCTTCAGTTCTTTAAAAAGCGTGACCGTCGTCTGGCCTCCGTTGACTATCTGGAGATTGGTAAAGGACTTTATCCCGGAGGAGTCGACCTCCGCGTCGGAGGCGGTCAGCGAAACGCCGTTGTTGTATGCGAAGAACATCCCGGGATTTTCCCTCACGGTGGTGCGGATCCCGTTGTTGACTTTGTTTTTGACCGTAAGGAAGGAACGGACGTTGGATTCCAGAAGCCTGCTTCCGTAATCGCGGTAAACCAGAGCGAGGAACAGCCCGGGTATAGCTCCGATGTACGAGGTATACCCTTCGAAGCTTCCGGCCTTTACGCAGGGTATCGAAGAGAATCCGAAATCGGTAACCCTGATCACGCGGTCGTCCCCGGAGTCCGTTTTGTTGAAGACGT